>CAVKAQ010000015.1:0-11359 GCA_963654225.1 Butyricicoccaceae bacterium
TCGTAGAGACGAGAAGACTCTTCCCGAAGCGGCGCGGGCGGCTCAGGAAATAGTACTGGCCGGTGGTGGCAAGGTTGTAAATCTGCGCAGTCTTGTCAACATAGACAAATCCTCCGGTTCTCAGTTTCTCGAAATTCTGTATTCCAATCGGGTACAACATACAATCATCGTTTTTTGGCATCCACCGCAAAATTACGAAAATTATTGCAATTCAAGCACCCGACCAGACGCTCCGAACTCTCTCGAGAATGTCCCATCATCTGCAATCAGATCGGGCACACGGACATAGAAGATATTGTCGCCGCGAGTGCAGACGAAGATAGCAATTTTAGTTCCTTCTCCTTATTTATGTTTATGAAACTGCCATAGCCGAAGCGTTATTCGTTTAAATGAGTCGCTTTTGATACATCAAAGTCCTCAATGCACATAGTTTCGTCTTTAATTCCCACGACAACTCTATATTTTGCGACTTTTTCTTTTCCAAAAGCTGAAGCGAAGAATCCCTTCGACTGTTTTTTTTCTGAAGTCGTAAGGATAAGTGTCGCCTCATCCAGATTTTCAGAAAGGGATTCAATCTGGTAATCGCTTAAAGGGAGATAGTCTTCAATATACTTCTTAATACCTGCGCCACCAGCCGTAGATCCGTCTTTGGAGTAGAAAGTCTTCTTAAAATTGTAGTCCATAAGACTGAAATAGTATGTCATATCACCTTCCGTCTTGAGATTTTTAATTTTCTTCAGAGCTAAATCTATGGAGTTCATAGTGGATTTTCGTTTTGCCGCAAGCCTCTCCGCCTCCGCCTTTTTCTCTTTTTCGAGCCTCTCCGCCTCCGCCTTATCTTCTATCGGCTTAATGAGTGACGCGAATATCTCTTTTTGTTTAGTTGTCAAGAAATAATCTCCAGTTTTGCTACAAGCACAATATGTATTATACACACTGCTGACGCAAATGTCTGATAACTCCAGTTCGAGCAGGGATTTCTTGGCCGAAAGGCCTCCCGCAAAACCGGTCAGGGAGCCATCCGAACCGATGACGCGGTGGCAGGGGATGAAGACACTTATGCCATTCGCACCGACAGCCTGTGCCGCTGCACGCACACCACGGACATTGCCCACCTTTTCAGCTATTTCCTTGTATGTTCGAGTTTTGCCATAAGGAATTTCGAGCAAAGCTTTCCAGACTAGCATTTGGAAGGAAGTCCCCACCGGCCGTAGCGGAATGTCGAACAAACGACGTTCTCCCGCGAAATACTCGTCGAGTTCCGTTTTCGCACGTTCCAAAACAGGCGAAGTCATTTCTATAAACTCCGCATTCAGCAAACGCTCCAGACGACGCATATTCCGCCTCGCGCAAGGCATTGCATACCAGTCGCAAAGGCACAATTCTCCGCCAACTGATCCGAGAATCATCGCTCCGCAAGGAGAATCATAATACTGAATATTCACTTCCATAAGCTTTCCCAATTTAACAAATCCCATTACTCCCTCGATACCGACAACGTTAAATTTCGGCAATTCCTCTATAAGACCAGCTCTACCGATATTGTCGAAGCAATACAACCGTCACGAAGATAACAAATCTTTGTGATTGCGTCACTTCAAGTGTGAATTTCGGCGATTCAGGTGCCAATTTCGGCGGTTCGCGGATTTTGGATTGCAGATGTATTATATTATTCCCATCTTTGCGCTTTCGGCTTTTCAAAAGCCAATGAACAATCGGATATCTTGCGGGGAAGTCAAGAAAATCTCAGCAAGAGGCAGTAGGATAGAAAACAAAATAAAAAACAAATATGAGAAAAACCTTTTTCGCAAGAATCGCTTGCACATTGCTTGGAATATCAGCATTGGTTTCCTGCCACAAATCAAAAACAGATGAGCCAGCCGTCCTTATGTTCAAACTGGAAGTCACTGACGTCACTTCCACTTCCGCACACACTGTTGTAACTCCGACGTCAGATGACGCGACATATTATTTCGACGTTCTCGGCAAAGAAGGCTTCGATGCGGCGCGCCCGGACCTGCAGGCCTACCTTGACGGCGAAGTGAAAAGAAGAGCCGAAGCATACTCAATGACAGAAGCTGAAGTTCTCGAAAAAATACTCTCGAAAGGAGCACAGACATACGATTTCAAATCCCTTTCTCCGCTTACAGACTATTACCTAATCGCATTTGCCGCAAACACACAGGGCGAAGTGACCGGAGGACTCAGTTATATGGACTTCTCCACTGAAGCCGTCAATCCGTCAGCAAACACCCTTGACATTGCATTAGGAGAAATCTTTGCAGACGGTGCTGACTACACAGTGACGCCAAGCGTTGAAGAAGACACATACGCAGTTGACATCTGGAGTAAAAGTATGGTTGATGAACTCGGTGACGGTGGCACTATCAGTTATTTCATCGAATACAATTCTTATTTGATGTTCTCGCTCACAACTTCAGGTAAGTTCGACTTTGTCAACGAAACTGACGGAAAAGTCTGGCAGCCGGGCAGAGACTACTATGTAGTGGCATTCGGCTATGACCAGAACTCCGGACAGGCCACGACCAAACTTTTCAAGAAAGAATTCAGGACAGAGGGCGGAAATCCTGCCACCTGCACATTCACATTCGACGTCACACAGGCAAACTCGACAGTCAACGTAAAAGTTGTACCTTCCGACAAGAAAGTGGTTTACATCTGGAATATCCTAGATATGACCACATTCGACAAATATAAGGAGACCTATAAGACAGATGAGTCAACTCTCGCATACATCCTTAACGGAGGCATAGAGGAACAGATGGCCAACGATATGTGCAAACGCCAGCAGGCAGTCGAGGCTCTCGGTCGCTGGAGCGGTTACACGTCATCCGATGAAGAAGGCGCTGACAACGAGAATTTCAAAGGGCTCACCAAAGGCGAGACATTCATCGCCTGGGCTGTAGCGGTTGACGCCGACGGCATGCCTGAGGGTCAATTCTACTCCTCAAAGTTCGTGGTGGAGTAGTCTCAGAGATTCCACGAGAAGTCCGAAAGTCAACACGCCCATTGATTGAGGTTTACGCTTCATTAATTCTCTCGTGGCAATATCATTTAAGACAAATATTCATATATTTGTGGCGGACGTTGAAAGACGTCTAACACACAGGACATTACGCTCGGCATTGGTATGTGGAGAGCCCTATCTTGAGGCTTGACTCCATATCGGCCGGGCGTAGGTTTTACCGCTTTTTTTGGCGGGGTGGACATTTAGTAGGATAAAATCTCTACAACTCACTGAGATTCTTATATTTGTAGAGATTATCACCGATATGGGTCGCCTGGACAAAAAGTAGGAGGATTGCTGAAATGGTACGAAGACTTGTTGCAATTTTGTTGATGATGGCGCCTTTGCTGGCTTTCGCCACATCGCACCGTTCTTCTGACGGCGGAAAACTTACCGGAAAAGTCATTGACTTGGAGACCGGACGTGGCCTTGAGTTCGTGACTGTGGCTCTGAAGGACAGCGCCGAGGTTCTCTTGGCTGTGACCACGACCGATTCGACTGGTATCTATGTATTGAACGCATCACCGACCATAGGCTGCCACGTCGATTTTTCCCTCGTAGGCTATAAGGACGCTTCGGTGTCGCTTTCGGGTCTGACCGGCGGAGAAATCCCTATCGTCAGCCTAGTTCAGGACGCACAGATGCTTCAGAGTGCAAGGGCTGTGGGCAAGCGCCCGCTCCTTGAGCACCGCTTCGACAAGATTGTGATGAACGTCTCCGAATTGGCCGCGGCAAAGACTGGCAATGCCACCGATGTACTCCGCGCCGCTCCGGGCGTAACCTTCGACAAAGACGGCAACATCCAGTTGAACGGGAAGTCAGTCACAGTCTGGCTTGACGGCAAGCCATCGAATATGTCCGGCAAGGAACTTCAGGCCTATCTCAAGGGTTCGTCAGGAACTGCCATAGACAAGATTGAGGTTATGTCAGCTCCATCCTCCAAATATGATGCGGAAGGCGCCGGGGGCATCATAAACATAAAGACCAAACGAGGATTCCTGCACGGCTTCAACGGCTCCGTAACCGGCACCGGGCAGTTGATGTGGGAACCGAAGGTGCACGGCACTGGCGACGGCAGCGTCAGACTCGGTTACAAGGGAGACATCAGCAACACCAACCTCAGTTACAACGGCTACATCTACCCCTACTACACCAATATCACCGAAAATAAGCGATATGGAGACTCCTACGACTCTCTGCTCAGGACAGTCAGCAAGAACAGAAGTCGCTTTGCCGGCCATCAGATAATGCTCTCTGAGGACATCCGGCTTTCGGACAAGGATGCCTTCGGAGCCATTGCCAAGGTCAATCTGAACAGGAGCGGTTACAACACTCCGAACACCTCAATGATTGACAACTTCCTGAAATTTGATGACGCAGAGCCATATACGAGCCGCGAAAGCCACATATCCGAAACGTTCCGGACGAGTCAGTTTTCCGCCAATATCAACTATACCCACACATTTGACGAAGCTCTCTCACAGGAACTGACTGTCAACGCCGACTATAACCATACGCGCAGCAACGGCTCTGACTATCAGCGCAACCTCTACACGCTTCTTTCAGCTGATGCTCAGAAGTATCGTGAAGAGCAGATTGCCGCAGGAAACGCAGACCCCTTTATCGGGGACGGCCTTAATGACTCGACTTTCCGCTGTGCGAACATCTGGTCCCTGAAGGCTGATTTCTCGCAGAATCTTTGGGACAATACCGGCAGGGTGGAGGCCGGCGTAAAGGCAGCCGTGTCTGTCACAAACAACCGATATGCGACCTACAAATGGGACCCTGCGACTCCGGAGGAACAAGTAGGCGACATCTCGACACGCAACGATTTCGTATATTCCGAACAGATATATGCACTCTATGCGAACATTTCCAAAGCCTTTTCCGCAAAATGGAGCGCGCAAGCCGGACTTCGAGGAGAATACACCGTTCCTCGCGGCAACTGGAAATCCGAGAACAAGCGCAGCGGCAAAAACTATTTTGACGTCTTTCCGAATGTTTTTCTCAATTGGATGCCGTCGCAGAAGGCTATCCTGTCGCTGAACTACTCTTATCGTCTGGACCGCCCGAAGTATTGGCAGCTCAATCCGTTCCGCAGTTATATGAACCCAACCACCTGGTCAGTCGGAGACCCGGAACTGAAGCCGAGCTATTCGCACAACCTTACGCTTTCCAGCGTGTTTTTCAGCAATCTCACCCTTACCGCAGGCTACAGTCATCAGAAGAACTACACAGACCAGCAGGTTCCGAACTATGACAAGTCTCTCGGCACACTGGAGTATCGATACAGCAACGCCGGGGTGCAGCAGATGGCATATCTCTCCATCTCCATCTCGGAACAGAATATCACGAAATGGTGGACGTTCACGCTAAACGCCAACTATATGTTCTCGCATTTCGAGGCTTACTCGAATCCGGAGCTTATGGCTTTCGCCGACTACTCCAAGTCCTCGCACTCATTCAACGGCTACGCATCGACGACTTTCTATCTTCCTAAGGGATTCAAGTTCAGCATTGACGGTTCGGGAATGACTCCGATAACAGCCGGCTATTTCATCGTCGAGGGAATGTGGTCGCTCAATGCTTCCCTCAGCAAATCGTTCTTGGATGGCCGCGCAAATCTCACTTTGAGGGTTGATGACATATTCAAGTCTATGAACCAGAACCTGAGCCTCCGGGACGGCAATGTGGAAACTATGAAGATGGCAACCATCACTTCTAGCCGTGGCGTCTCACTCGGCTTCACCTACAACTTCGGCCGCACAGTTTCTCCAAGCCGCAATACCGACTCATTTGAGGAATCCAAAAGACTCTAAGACCCTAGAGTCCCCACATATCATTCAGCATAGAGATAGCTGACGGGGAACGGAATATGTTGTTCCTGAAAGTTTTGACAGCCTCAATGGAAAGGTTGTCCTCGAATGAGTTGACAAGGAAGTCGGCTTCAAGAAGAATGCGGTGATCTGCAGAGTTTACATTGCTGTAGGTATGATGGTGACCGATAAGCCAACAGATGCGTTCTGTCTGCACAGTTGTGAAACCACCGGCCTCCGACAGTAATTTCCGGGCCTCGTCCGGTCCGAGTTCCTCTTGCGCTTTACCGTTGCAATTGCCGTATTTGGCTTCTGCAGGATGAACACCTATGTCGTGCAATATGGCGGCAGCCTCGAGAATAAATTGGGAGTCTTCATCCAATCCCTCACTGACGCCTATGGTGGCGGCGAAGTCGTGGACTTTCACGAAATGCTGGATACGGCGCACGTCACCGCTGTCGTAATTTATCATTGCCCGCATCAGCAGGGCCAACTGAGTATTCATTCCTCTATAATGCCGTTATCTTTAAGAGTTGAGCACAAAGATGCCGCGTCAGCCAATGCTGTCTCCCGCTCGACTTCATATTTTGCGCAAAGAAGATCGGCAAGTTCATCCTCTGTAAAGTCCTTGTCTCCGACAGACTCCAGCAGATATGCTGCCGAATCATTGAGTTTCACCAACTTGCTGAAATTGACATTATCTGCGCCTTCGCCGGAAAGCACTTTCAGACCGCAAATCTCGCGTACGACAAAATCTTTCTTTAGTCTCATATAAACAAACTTTCTATATCAGGCAACATCCCATTCTCGTCTTCAGACTCAATCCGACAGGCCCGACAGAACAAATGTAATAATTTAAGCGAACTTTACATAGCTTCCAAGCGCAGGCTATACAACTCTTTTTGATTGATTGTTTTGCAGATAAGTAATAAGGGCTCTATGAAGCTATTCGGAGCGCAACAGCTCAAAAGGCTGTAAAATCCGCCCCCGATTGCATCATTGCTCCGAGTTCGCCAGTTCCGCGCGGCTCTTGCTCGCCGTGACAAGGTACACACCGCCGAAAATCAGGAAAACAGCCACAATCTTGGTTACGTTGAACGAATCCATCCCGAGATAAATGGAAACAATGCTTGCCACAATCGGCTGCACATAGTTGTACATCCCGGCCACAGTAGGACGAAGATTCTTCTGACCGACTACAATCAGCATATAGCTCAGGAATGTAGCGCAGACTATCACATACAGAATGGACACGACAGCGTCAGCGCTGAGAAGATGCCACTCGGTGGCCATCAGCGAATTATACGAGAACGGCAGCAGACACAGGAACGCGAATGTAAACATCCATTTCATTATGGTAATAAGCGAGTACTTGCTCACGAAATTCTTGAAGAGAACGATGTACAGCGCATAGCTCAACTGCGCCAGAAGGACAAGCACATCACCCCACACAGGGCTGGAACCTGACGAATGCGCAGAACCGGAACTGCTTCCGAGAATGAGAAGCAACGCGCCGCCAGCTCCGAACAATATTCCCAGGACTTTCTTGCTTGTGATAGGCTCCTTCAATATGAAGGCGGCCAATATCATTGCCCAAAGCGGCATACTCGTGGTTATGATCGAAGCATCCGCAGGAGATGTCAAACCTACGCCGAAAATGAAACACCCTTGATTGAAGACAATTGCAAGCAGTGATGCTGCGAAAAGACGTATCATATCGTGCGACTCGACGTGTTCTGGTTTCCTGAAGAAAGACACAATCCAGAACAGAATCATTGCCCCGAATATACGCAAATCACTCAGAACCAACGGGCTGACTATTCCGCCCACCATCACTATTTTTGCAATCGGAGACATCAGCCCCCACATCGAATTCGCCAAGAACATCGCCCCGTGGCCTTTCCAATTAAATTTTTCCATCTACTTCAGCTTTTGAGATTTGACCGCTCACTCATTCGGGGCGCAAAAGTAGAAAATTCAGGCGATGCGTCAAAAAAAAGATGATGCCCGGCAGACCAGCCAAGGCATCACCTTTATTCATATTATTGAGCCACTGCATTTTCCGCATTCACAATCCGGAAGCGCAGGGCATAAATTCATTCAAAAATATTACACAATCGTTTCAAAAGATTCTCTCGAAAATACACATAAGCTTCTCAATCAAAATACTTCACCGGATTGCTTCTGCCTGCGAAAACAGACTCGGCATTCACGCCAGCCAACGGATTCTCCCGAATCTTCTCCCCTTCAAACTCATACTTTCCAGGCTGAGAAGGAGAAGCGACCCATCTGACAGGTCTATATACTGCTACAGGTTTCCCATCAGAAATAGCCAGAACAAAGTCCACAGATTCAGCGCGCTTCAATGAAATTCTCCAGAACTTGCGGGCACACTCATAAGTGGAACCACGCCCGTGAGCATCGTGACGACTCGGATAGGTCTTGGAAATGTTTACCGCCATAACTTTCTTTCCGTACAGGACTGTGTCCTTGAATATAGATTGCGTTGCCGGCATAATGTTTAAGTTTTAATGTTATTGATGCCGCTATGACAGGCTGCGGCGACCGCCTGCCCCGTGACCAAGTATTTGCGCTCGCACCCCGAGGCGGTCACAATATAACAATTATATTTTATAGTTGTTCACCGGCAGACATTAAATTAACGGCGGAGCACAAAAAAAAGAAGTCCATTTCTGAACTTCTCTATTGTAAGTCGGGATGATGCGACTCGAACGCACGACCCCTACGTCCCGAACGTAGTGCGCTAGCCAACTGCGCTACATCCCGCTATTTGCGGAGCAAACCTTACGCAAGTTTGTTAATGTAGAGAGCGATACCGCTCTTGAGGTTGGATGCTTTGTTCTTGTGGATGATACCTACTTTTGCAAGCTTGTCGATCATCGCGTAAACCTTTGGTGCATTAGCTTCGGCAGCTTTCTTGTCTGTCGTGTTTCTAATAGCACGTATTGCATTCCTCGTTGTCTTCGCATAATACTTATTATGCAATCTGTGCCTTTCGCTCTGGCGAATGCACTTTTCTGCAGATGCGTTATTTGCCATTGTTTTTATTTTTTAATATTTAGTAGTGGGTAGGAGAATCGAACTCCTATTGCGAGAATGAAAATCTCGAGTACTAACCGTTATACGAACCCACCAGACTACCTTCAAATCCGCATAAGAAATTCAAAGGGATTGCAAAGGTATGTATTATTTTCTAATCCGCAAAATATTTTCTCTTACAGCGGCGAATTTTTAGGAAAAGCCACAGTAAGCCTATTCCGGATTATCTGTCTTGTCCCACTCAAAAGAATACAATATCGCTTCCACCTGTCTGAGGTATTGGCGTTTATCATATTTAGGCGCATAAACGAAGCCGTCGAGGACTATGATATCCTTTCCGTCCCTGCTATAAAATGAGTGTGAAACGAAAGGACCTCCCATAAAATCTCCGTAAACCTCCCACAGGCCTCTTGTCTCGGCGAACTGTCTGCCTCTGAAGCGTATGAACTGCACTTCAGGCGTAGCCACCTCATTGGTAATCATATACGTATTGTCAAACATCCCCGGAACATACTTCTTCAGGAATTCGTTTCTGTGCGCGATGATATTCTGCTCCGTGAAATTCTCCTTGGAAGACGCAGGATATTTATATACGAACACGCCCTGGGTCGTATATTGCTTGTCGTCAGAAATCCAGATGAAGTCATCAGTCTTTTTCCTGACCTTGTATCCCATAGGGAAATATGCAGTGCCGCCGGTCATTTCCTTGACCACCGGAGCGACGCCTTCGGCCGGGTATCTCTTTGAGTTGTTGATGATTCTGTCGCGCTCGGCCTGCTCGATAGCATTCACTATACGTTCCCCGTTCTTGGTCAGAATCACGGCGGCGGAATCGGCGCAAGTGGCGGAAATCTGAATGATGCACTGAGGATATGCCCATCTGTCGTGAGCATACTTGACACCGCTCTTCTGCACATCGGAAGCGATATTGAATATCACGATATTCCTGTGGATCTTGAACAAATCGGCGAACCCGGTAGTAGGAACATTGACAACGGAGAAAAGAGGCTCTCTCTGAGGCAGGAACGGATAATCCGCAGCCAGAATTTCCCTCGCGGTACTTCCGAGATTGTCGTCCCAGTCGCTCTTGTTCATCACCACTATCACCTCTCCTGCCTTACCGCTCACATTAGGCAGCAACGGCTTGTCAGAACCGCCACAGGAGCATATCGAAACAGCTGCACATACAGCCGCAAAGATTTTATAAAAACTATATTTCATACCAAATGTTTTTTCAACAATATTCTATCTGAGCAGCCTCCCGATGTCATTGCCGAAGGCGAGAACCATTATCGCCAGCAGAATGAACATCCCGATTATCTGGGCTATCACCATAAACCTGTCGCTCGGTTTGCGTCCCGTGAGCATCTCGCATATCAGGAACAGCAAATGTCCTCCGTCCAGTCCCGGAATCGGTATCAGATTCATCACACCGAGCATTATCGACAGCATCGCCAGCAAATTTATGAAAATAAACCAGTTCCAATGTGCAGGAAACACCTGCCCGATGGATATGAAACTGCCGACAGACTTATACGCTCCGGTGCTTGGCGTTGCAACCAGTTTTACGTCTCGGACATATCCGGAGACCATATTCCAGGCATACTTCAATCCGGCAGGAACTGCCTGAGCCAATGTGTAAGAACGCTTCTGCACTCCCGGCACCATTAACGCGACGCCAACCCTACCGGCCGAATCGACCTGCAAAGGTACAGCCAAAGTGTCAGCCCCGCGCACGACTGTCGCACTGACTTCCGTTCCCGCTCTGGAAGAAAAGATTTTCCAGGCATCCTGCACATAACCGACTGACAATGAATCTATACCGATAATTCTATCTCCATTTCTCAAATCAGCGCCAGCATTGACAGAACCAGCCGTCAAAGAATCCACCGCAAAAGGGATTGCCAGCGAGAACATCCCAGGAGTTTCCAGCACCCTGCCTATCATACTCTTGTCGATATACAGGAGCACAGTATCCTGACCTCTGAGCACCTCTGCCGTCTTCACTGACCTGCGTGCCAAATCAGCCTGCAACATCGAGAAATCCTCCGGCTCATAATCGTCGAATTTCAGAATCCGGTCACCGGTCCTGAAGCCCATCTCGTACGCCAAATCATTGACATACACGTTATTGTCTCTATTGCTAAGATAATCATTCCCCCAAGTATAGAGCATCACGATGTACAAGACAATCGCAAACAGGAAATTGAAGAGCACGCCTCCGACCATCACCAATGCGCGCTGCCACGCCGGCTTTGAACGGAACTCCCAAGGCTGCGGCTCTTTCAGAAGATTCTCCACATCCAGAGACTCATCCACCATTCCGTTTATCTTGCAGTATCCTCCCAGTGGAAGCCAGCCGATACCATATTCGGTATCAGCATCTTTCATTTTAGGGAAAAGGCGCGTAAACCAACCTGTCGTCTTTGTACTGAAGAGCTTGGTTCCTCCCGCA
>CAVKAQ010000015.1:11369-20703 GCA_963654225.1 Butyricicoccaceae bacterium
GAACAGAAAGAATTTGTCAACCTTTATTCCGAAAAGACGAGCAAACGTGAAGTGCCCCAGTTCGTGAATAACTATCAGAACAGACAGAGCTATAATCACTTGCAGAATCTTCATCAACACTGCCATCTCAATACTCCATTAATCAATTACACCCTGAGCACATCGCACGGGCTTCCTCATAAACTTCCTGATTGCACAGAATCAGGTCCTCAACTGAAGGCTTCGCGTCAAATTTCACACCAGACATACATCTGCCGATAATCTCCGGAATATCATAGAATTTTATCTCATCCCTGAGGAATGCCGCCACCGCAGCTTCGTTCGCCGCATTCATCGCACAAGGGACGTTTCCGCCCCTTCCGATAGCGTCAAAAGCCAGCTGAAGGCAAGGGAACTTGTCCATATCCGGTTTCTCGAATGTAAGAGAGCCCAGCTCCGCAAAATCTATCTTCTTGTTGTTCAACGACAACCTGTCAGGAAAACTCAACGCGAGCTGAATAGGCTCACGCATATCCGGATGCCCCATCTGCGCGATTACCGCCCCGTCCTCAAACTCCACCATAGAATGGATAATGGACTGAGGATGAACCACTATATTTATCTTCTCCGGAGAGACATCGAAAAGCCAACGAGCCTCAATCATCTCGAAGCCCTTGTTCATCATAGTAGCTGAATCTATTGTGATTTTCGCACCCATCGCCCACTGCGGATGCTTGAGAGCCTCGTTCTTTGTAGCCGATGCTATCTTGTCTTTAGTCCAGGTGCGGAACGGTCCGCCTGAAGCAGTGAGATGAATCTTCACCGGCTTGTTGTCAGTCGCACCGAGCAGGCACTGGAATATGGCTGAATGTTCTGAATCCACCGGCAGAATCGGAGCGTTGTGCTGTTTTGCCAACTCCGTCACGACACTGCCCCCGGCCACAAGCGTTTCCTTATTTGCGAGCGCGATTATTTTTCCGGCCTTTATGGCGGAAACAGTCGGTCTCAATCCGCTGAATCCGACAAGAGCCGTGAGCACTATGTCAACCGGCTCCGCCTGCACCAGATCACAGATGGAGTCCATTCCGGAGAACACCTTGATATCGTGCGGCTGCAACGCGTCAGCTACCTCCTTATACTTGGCCTCGTTGCAGATGACCACCGCATTCGGGTGAAATTCAAGGGCTTGAGACACAAGGAGGTCAGAACTGTTGTTCGCAGTCAGCAACTCCACCTCGAACAGATCGCCGTGCTGCCTGACGACATCCAGGGCCTGTCTGCCGATAGAGCCTGTGGAACCAAGAATCGCGATATGGCGTTTTCTACTGTAATTCATCAGAAATTAATGTATTTAGTCGGATCGACAGCATCACCTTTATACCAGAGTTCAAAATGAAGATGATCGCCCGTAGTAAGCGACCCGGTATTGCCCACCAATGCTATCGGCGTACCTGCCGAAACCTTGTCTCCCGTCTTCTTCAGCAACTTCTGATTGTGCTTATACACGGAAACCATATCATTGGAATGCTGTATCTGCATAGAATATCCCGACTCGTCACTCCAGCCTGCTCCTATGACGGTGCCGTCCAAAATCGACATCACGACTGAATTAGCCGGAGCTGTTATATCAATATAAGGGTGCAGCAGGCGGTCATATCCTTGCGAAATCACACCTTTAAGCGGAGTGAAAAAGTGCATTCCCTCGATAGGAAGAACCCTCTCGCGGCCTGCCGTCAAGCCGAACCGTTCCTCGTTTTTAACATTCGCACGCAACAGAGAATCTTTGCTTTCCAACTCCCTTTTTGCCGATGCGGTAAGCTTGCCGTCCTCTACGGATGTGCTTATCACGCTGTCAATTGAAACCGGATTTGCACCGTCCATCACTTTCTTCAGATTCTCCGTGTAGAACTTCCAAGTGTAAATGACATTCTGCAGAGAATCAATCTTCAGCGCATTGTTGATTGCAGCGCGTTTTGTATGTGCATCAGGATAGCCCGGGATGAATGTCCTGACAGGCGTATAAGCGACCAAGGAGTAAGACACCGCCACAATCACCGTTATGACGGAAATCACCGCCAGGAACAACGTAGTCCTGTTGAAGCGCATAACCCACAACTGCTTGTGAGTCATATCATCAATGATTGATATTCTGAAATGCTCCACTTGCGGGCCTTTCGGTGATTTTCTGGAAGCCATCCGGGATTCAAGCGTTATTAAAATATTTGCTAAATTTGCACGTATGGACAGGATAATAGGAATAGATTATGGCAGGAAAAGAACTGGCGTCGCCGTCAGTGACCCATTGCGCATATTCGCGTCCGCCCTGGAAACCGTACAAACTGCAAAGATAATAGAATATCTCAAAAAATATTCTGAGGGTGAAACGATTGTGAGATTTGTCGTCGGCTACCCAATCAATATGAACGGACAGCCCTCTGAAGCTGCGGCAGGTGTGGAAATCTTCCTCAAGCAACTCGCAAAGGCATTCCCCGACACCCCAGTATCACTTGAAGATGAGCGCTTTACATCCGTCCTGGCACATAGGGCTATGATAGACGGAGGAATGAAAGCCTCCGACCGCAGAGACAAGTCCTCTGTCGATAAAATAAGCGCCGCTATCATTCTCCAAGGCTACCTTGACCGCAATTCTGACTCCCCGTCACCTGGCACATCTTTTGCGACAATGCCCGCGCCTATGCCGGAAACATTATCGCGGAAAGTTTCCGGAAAACAGCATCGAAAGAAATAACTCGGCATCTACTTGCCACGTTAAATACTGATTTACAATATGATACAACCCATATATCTCTATGGCTCGGAAGTTCTCAGAGCCAAAGCTGAAGACATTGACTTGAACGACAAGGAAGGCATCACCACACTTGTCCAAGACCTGAAAGACACGCTCAAACATTCCGACGGATGCGGACTCGCTGCGCCTCAAATCGGCGTAAGCAAGAGGGCGCTCATCGTTGACGGCACCGGTATGACTGATGTCTATGATTACTTGAAGGATTTCAAGCGCACTATGCTGAATCCCGTTATCATCGAACAGAGCGAAAAAGAGAACGAGTATTCCGAAGGATGCCTAAGCATTCCGGGAATCTATTGCGAAGTGCGCAGACCGGCATCTATGACCGTCGAATACTACAATGAGAACGGGGAAAAAGTAACCGAAACTTTCGACAAGTTCGCCTGCAGAATGGTTCAGCACGAGATGTCTCACCTTGACGGGGATATGTTTGTCGATCACGTCGCCCCTATCAGGAAGAAAATGATTTCCAAGAAATTGCAGAATATTGCCAAGGGCAAAGTATCAACACATTACAACACTAAAATCAAATAGCTATGAGCGCTTTTCACGCATACGACATAAGAGGAATCTATAATGTCGATTTCGATAAGAATACAGTCTATAAAGTCGGTTATTTCATCCCGAAGTTGTTGAAAGCCGACAAGGTCCTGGTCGGAAGGGACTGCAGAAGCTCCTCAGACGAGATTCACGAATATCTCATCAAAGGCATAACCGATGCCGGAGCGGATGTTTATGATATTGGATTGAGCACCACGCCGATGGTATATTTCGGCACCGCGAATTATGGGCTTAAGGCTTCCGTGCAAATCACGGCATCGCATAACCCGAAGGAATACAACGGAATGAAAGTATCCTGCGAATATGCGCTTCCTGTAGGATACGACACAGGACTCAGCCAGATTGAGGCCTGGATCAACGACAATGAGCCGACACCTGTTGCAGAAAAACGTGGCGAGGTCCATCAGAAAGACCTGCACAAGGAGTATCTGGACTTCCTTCTCAAATATAAGGTTGACTACAGCAGTCTTAAAATCGCTTTTGACCTGTCCAACGGAATGAGCACGCTGTTCGCGAAAGAAATCTTCGGGGACGAACCGGAGTATATCTTCGATACGATGGACGGCACATTCCCGAATCACGACCCTAACCCGCTGGTTCCAAAGAACATAGTGGCATTGCAAGAACTGGTGAAGAAGACCGGCGCCGATGTGGGAGTCATCTACGACGGAGACGCTGATAGAGCCATGTTCATTGACGAGAAAGGCAATTTCGTTTCGCCGGACCTTATCATCGCATTGCTCGGACATTATTTCATTGATGAAAGGCACGAACCGGGAATCGTAATCCAGGACATCAGAAGTTCAAAGGCAATAGGCGAATACCTGGAGCCGATGGGCGCAACGATGTACACTTGGAAGGTAGGCAGAGCCAATGCAGCACGCAAGCTGCGCGAACTTGGCGGAGTGTGGGGTGGCGAACTCGCAGGCCACTACTACTTCAAGGACTTCTTCTATTCCGACAGCGGATTGTTGGCATCTATACTCGTACTCAGAGTTCTTACCACAATGAAGAAGAAAGGCTTGACACTCAGTCAGATAATAGGCAACATCTCACACTACTTCAGCTCTGGGGAAATCAACTTCAAGCTGGAAGCGAAAAGGGATGCAATGATTGCTGTGAAAGATTATTTCGAGGCCAAAGAACAACCTGTCAAGGTTATGGATTTCGACGGTTATCGTGCGGAATTCCGTGACTGGTGGTTCAACATCCGTCCTTCGAACACAGAGCCATATCTCAGATTCATCTGCGAAGCGACCTCAAAAGAGCTCCTTGACGAAAAGATCAATGCAGTGAAAAATATCCTCAAGACTCAGTTCCACGCTGAGGTCTAATCAGGAGAGGCTGACAAAAACCCATTTCAGTCAGCCTCTCTTGCTTTAAAACGAAATATGACAATGACAAAAAACAACGAGAACATACTTAAAACTGCAATCTTACTTGCAGGGATTCTGTTTGCCGGAAATGCAAACGGGCAGGACACGCTTATGACTATGAGCCGGGCATCATTGCTGGTGCCGCGCACAGCACTCCAGCCGGTCAAATCCATAGACCCGTCATCTGCGGTGCCGATTGACACCCTGGACACCGGCAACCCTGCCGTGAAAATCCTGCTGATGGAGGACTACACCTGGAAATATTACAAAGATCCGTCAGTAACTCTGCAGTCGGACATATTCACGACCAACTGGAATGAGGAATACCCTAATCCTTATAGGATGGAACTTAAGGACCTGCAGGACGACATTTCACTCTGGCTTGTGGATTCGCTCAGCGAGTACCATTGTCCATATCAGACTAAGGTATATTCTCCGTTCGGCTACAGACACGGGCGCAGACATATGGGAGTCGATCTTCCACTGAAAACTGGCACCCCTGTAGTGGCCGCCTTTAC
Organism: Butyricicoccaceae bacterium; assembly: GCA_963654225.1. Lineage (GTDB taxonomy): Bacteria > Bacteroidota > Bacteroidia > Bacteroidales > UBA932 > Cryptobacteroides. The sequence goes on from CAVKAQ010000015.1 coordinate 16,613, forward strand.
CGGAAAAGTAAGACTTTCAAAATATTACAAAGGATTCGGCAATCTTGTCGTGATACGCCACGACAATGGACTTGAAACTTTCTATGCGCATTTGTCTAAACGTCTGGTAAATCCCGGAGACTGGGTCATCGCCGGACAGACGGTAGGGCTTGGAGGCTCTACAGGACGCTCTACCGGTGCTCATCTGCATTTTGAAACCAGATATTGCGGTTTCGCATTCGACCCTCAATGGCTCATCAATTTCGAGACGGGAACATTGAGACACAGACTGTTCATCCTGAAGAAGAGATTCCTTGATGCCGGGAGCAAATATATTCCTGAAAGCGATGAAGAGGACTACCTTATAATGAAAGAGGACTCTACATATTATGCTGCACGCGCCGCTGAACAGGAGCTTAAGGAAAAAGAAGCGGCCCGCAAAGCCGCAGAACTTGCCAAGGCGCAATACCACAAGATACGCTCAGGGGACACACTGGGTTCCATTGCCGTGAAATATCATACGACCGTGAAGAATCTCTGCGCCCTCAACGGCATCACTACCAAGACGACATTACGAATCGGAAGATCACTCAGGGTCAGATAACGGCCAGTTGAGGATATCCAATTCTTCCGGCGTATAAAGTATGGAGTCGATGAAGTCCGGCGCAGTGTGAGCCAGCACGACAAACGCCACCAATGCGGTGATTGCCAATGCAATCAGAGCGACCATTATCCAAAGCAGTACTTTCCACCCGACATTCTTCTTTGAAGATTTCACTGCCGAAGATTCCTTATCGGAAAGCTTGACATCAGATACAGCATTTACAGGTTCGGCATCAGCCGGGCCTGCTGTTGTTTGCGGCTCTGCGGATGACTCTACCGGAGACGCTTTCTGAGGATTTTCCACTGCCTGTGGCTCTGGTTTTTCAAATTCAGTATTTGTCGGTGGGGTTGAGGACTCAGCCTGTGACTCTACTTTTATCCCGACTTCAGATTCTGCTACAGCATCACCATCTGTGGTTTCTGGCTTCTCCACCAAGTCTGAAGGCTGAGACAGGGGTTTCTCATCAGTATCCGTAGTAATCTTTGTTGAGACACCACCCATTACCTCTGTATCTGAAACAGCAACATTCGCAGAGACACCCCCCGTAGCATCAACAGCGGCAAGGGTTTCCTTAGTGGCGGATTCCTCAACAGCGTCTGAAACTGCATCGTCCGTAACATCAGCCACTGTTTCAACAACAGAGTCAGCAACATCATCCGTGGCTGGAGATGGCGCCTCTGCTTCTTCAGCAGATTCCTCCGGATTCAGGATAGAGCGTAAAGCCGACATAGTTGCAGACACCTCAGCCGGAGACTCCTCGTGGGTCTTAAGGGAAACCGGCTCAAGCCCGAATCCTTCAGGATAGATATCCAGGTCTTCGTCCGCGACAAAGAAAAAATAATTCTCTTTCGTCGCCCTCAGTTTACCAAGCCCGGGAAATATCACTACTTTCTTTGACTCCAGCACATTACGCAGTTCGGACAAGAATTCCGTCAAGATTTTTGAAGCCGTGTCCGCATCAAGTCTGTTGCATTTCGCATAGAAATCCACCAATCCAGCACCGCTTTCTGAAATCTTGTTTCTGAAGCTCAAGCGCTTATACGGAGGATTGATTGTGAACCCCCTGTCAGAGAAAGTGGCAGGCACATATTCGGCGACAAAAGAGCCGACGCCGGGCAATGCGACTTCATCATTGTCAAGAATCAGTTCCTTGACTATTTTCGACAGGAGATCGATATCCATAAACTTGAATTTCTTGTTAATTTCTCAAATGCAACCTGACAAAGTTAGCAAAAAAACGAAAAAAAATTTGCAGGGAAAATATTTTGTTGTACCTTTGCAATCCCGAAACAAAACAACGGGTAAATTCCTGAATAGCTCAGTTGGTTAGAGCATCTGACTGTTAATCAGAGGGTCCCAGGTTCAAGTCCTGGTTCAGGAGCAAAATAACGGCTTCAGCCGATAGCTTGGGAGCATAGCTCAGTTGGTTCAGAGCGTCTGCCTTACAAGCAGAGGGTCGGGGGTTCGACTCCCTCTGCTCCCACTCAAAAAAAAGATATCTCATTTGAGGTATCTTTTTTTATTGCTTTACTGAACTATTTGCCTATCTTTGAGAACATTTGAAATCTTTCTCGGAAAGACTTCTTAAAACAAACATAGACTATGAGTTATTGTTCTAAATGCGGGGCGCAAATTCCTGAAGGCGCAAAGTTCTGTCCGAAATGTGGCAAAGAAGTATTCACAATGCCTCAGGCGCAATATCAACCTCAAGGCTCGCCAAATCCTAATACACTGAGAACAGCTAAAGAGAAGGAAGACCGTTGGGTCATAACGCTGGTATTCAGCATAGTCTTCGGATACCTTGGCGTCCACAGGTTCTACACCGGAAACATCGCCACGGGCGTACTGATGCTTCTGACAGGAGGCGGCTGCGGAATATGGTATATAATTGACATCATAATGATTGCCTGCAACTCATATACTGACAGCGACGGCAAGACCTTGAAATAAAATCAACTGACTCGCGATAAAATCAGTCATCGCCAAGATTTCAATCATACCGATCAAAACACATACTGACTATGAAATATTGTACTTATTGCGGAGCTGAACTTCAGGATGATGTAAAATTCTGCCCGAATTGCGGAAAATCCCTGACAGAAGAATATTGTGAACCGGCGCAACCTGCAAGCCAACCGGAATCCCCCATATACGCAAGCCAACCGAACAGCGTATGTCCTCCGACGTATCTGTTGTTTTCAATCTTGACAACTCTTTTCTGTTGCCTTCCTTTCGGAATTGTGGGAATCGTAAATTCAGCCAGCGTCAACGGTAAGTTCGTGAGCGGTGATTTCGCAGGCGCGGAGAAAGCAAGCCGGAATGCAAAGACTTGGAGCATCGTGGCATTGTGCTGCGGAATTCTGTGGATAGTAATTTATATCATCGCTGTCATCGTAGCGCTTATCACTGACAGAACAAACTATCTGTTCACTTAACAGACGCGAAAAAGCGTGAGCAAGTCAAATATAACAAGACTGCTGCTGTTCTCAATTTCAATATTGGGGGTGGCAGCACTTGTATTTATATTCTTAAGATTCAACCCTGAAAACAGCAATTTGTTTCCAAAGTGCATTTTTCTTCAACTGACCGGATACAAATGTCCCGGCTGCGGCTCCCAAAGAGCCATTCACAGCCTGCTTAACCTTCATATCGCCGAGGCATTCAGATACAATGCCCTGCTAGTTGCGATGTTGCCGCTCGTTGCGTTGATGTTTCTTGCCGTCATTCTGCGGAAGAGATTCCCGAAATTCTATAATCTCCTCAACAGCACTATCCTTATCATTTTCCTGCTCTGCATCACCATCCTCTGGTGGATTCTCCGCAACATCTGCAACTGGTAATACCCTGATTTCGGGGAGGACAAACCCTGAAAAAAAAGCACTATAGTGTCCGTATCGCCGTGAATATCAACTTTTTCAAAAAAAAGTTCCAAGAATCGAAAAAACATTCTATCTTTCGCATTAGACCACATTAACACTAACAACTGATATGAATACGATTATCAAAGTCTTGGCTATCGCCAGCATTGCCGTATTATCAGGCTGTTCAAAAGAAGCAGAAGATAATCCGGAGACACCCGATGGGCATCCTTGGCCAGGAGGTATTTTTTATTTCTGCGGTGATAATAGTATAACAGGGGCGCATCATTCAACTTTAACAGTGTCAGCTGACGAGGACCGATTGACGGTAGATATATTGTCCTATGGACTTGAATCAATAACAAAGACTGGAGGCTCTGAATTTATCATTTCAGAGGTTGAAAGATTCTCATTACCACCTGACCCAAAATACTATTATAACACAGTTGGCAATCCGTACTACAATTCCTACAGATACAGGCAGCCAGTCACATTTCTGTTCATTGACGAAGGTAATTCAACAAAACCATTGACCGCAACATTTAGAATCGAATCCATAGGACATAACGGACACTACGCAGACATAACGATAATCAAAGACAAAAATAACAAGCTATGAAACCGAATATAAAAATCAGCTCATTTTTGTT
>CAVKAQ010000015.1:21401-43021 GCA_963654225.1 Butyricicoccaceae bacterium
CTTACATCTTTGAAAAAGATTATAGTGTAAACGAAGTCGTTAATCCTCAAGTTACCACACAATGGGGACAAGGAAGCCCATACAATTCCGATGTTCCCGGAGGGAAAAGATTGGGTTGCTTGACAGTAGCAACTGCCCAATTGATGAAATTCTATAAGCTTCCGATTTTTTATAATTGGGATGCTATGCCAGATACCAGTTCGAATGATGTTTTGTCCGCTTTCCTTGCAGATTTAAGGGTGAAGCTAAAGATTGATGATAATGGAAATGGAACCACCAAAAACACTGTTTCTTATCTCAACACCCTAAATAAAAAAATCTCATTCAAAGATATTTCATATCTGAACACAACTCTGGCAAATTACATAAAACAAAGCAATGTCGCCATAATGTATGGCGATGGTGGTGGAAACGCCATAGGCCACGCGTGGGTTAGTGACGGGTATCGAAAAATCAGATATGGATTGGAATACCAGCTGTATGTATTAAATCCTAGTTCAAGAGATTTCGATTATATAAAGTGGCATACAGAATATCACCCGACAGGTCAAGATTTATATACGTTCCATATGAATTGGGGTTATGACGGTTATTACGACGGATGGGTCTACGACGGTAATTGGGTAGTAAATGGCTCCAACTATTCATACAACAAGGGAATGATTCTTAATCAATAACGATATGAAAGTCAATTCTATATTAATATTATTGTTAGGTATAACCTTGATTTCTTGTAAAGTAGAACCGGAAGAAGATCCAGAGAAAATCTTTGGCCCTCAATCAGGTAATGTATACATATTTTGTGGTGACGACAGTATAATTGCCGCACACGAAGCAACTCTTGTTATACCGGCAGACGTTGAAGAGTTCAATGTTGATGTACTGTCATACGGACTCGAAACTATTGAGAGAACGGAAGGTTCCGAATCAATAAGCGTAAAAAACTCGAAATTCACATACCCACCCGATGAGAAATTCTATTATAATACGGCAGATAATCCACAATACAACTTATATCGGTATCGTCAACCAGTAACTTTCCTTTTTTCTCCTCTCGAAGATGATTCGGTAGATCAAGTACGCGCCACATTCAGAATAACTATCGCCTCGAACGCCGTGTCTTACGCAGACATAACGATAACCAAAGAAATCAAACGGAAATGAAAAGAATATTTATACTTCTATCTATATTATGTTGTTCATTATTTTGCGGATGCACAAAAGATGACACACCGGATTACAGAAATATCTACCTCAAATGCGGAGATTACGGAATAATGGACGAAGGCAAGTGGAGCATTTACGCATTCTATGAGCAGGGAACAGTAAATATCGACCTGATATCCAGCGGTATAACAAACGTAACAAGGCTCAGCGGAGAAAAAGAGATAAGACTCGCAAAAACTGAATTTCCTCTGTCACTGGAAGATGCGGAAGAGTACTGCATTCCTGGCCAGAGCGGACAAAAGATGTATGTTCAGACATTGACATTCAAGCATACGCTGAATAAATATACGGATCGGCATAGGACAGCGACGTTCAGGGTATATTCCAAAGATGGACTCGCAGATATTGTCATAGACCAGGAGCCTAATTGGGTACCTAGAATTTAATCCATAGTTCTGAGAAAATGAAGCACGTTACGACTTTTTCAGGAGGTATCGCCATCCTCGGATTTCTCCTGGCATCTTGCGAACAGGTAGTGCCGTTCCCTGATGTGGGGGCGAAAGAGCAGTTATGCCTGCGTGGAGTCATCGGAGATAACAATTCCGGCATAATCATACAGAAATTATATCCGATTACTTGGCAGACTCCACATATGGACAAAACCGGCTTCAAATCCGACTTGGAGATGGAAGTCAACGGCGAAAAGGTTGCCGTTCAAAGCAGTAACGACGACACATACTCACATTTCTCGACAGAGAGGGCCTTCAAAGATGGCGATGTCGTTTCCATAAAGGCGTCCTCGGAAGGCGTACCGGAAGTCTCTGCAACTGTAACCGTTCCGAAAACGCCAGAAATTGAGAATTATTCGTTTTCGGATGTAGGTGAAAGCGGTTTCCGAACGTGCTATCTGTCAATGGTCAAGCCTTCAGAAATTTCAGAATGCGGATACACGTTTTCCTCTGAAGTGGAATACAATGTATCCGTCTATAAGAACGACGTTTACGCATATTCCAGTACCGAATACCACGAAATCGGAATGGAGTCAGACGTAATCAATTCAGATTTATCATACAGGTTATTAAACATATACACATTCGACAAGAATGCTCCGGAGAAAATAACCGCATCAACCCTGATAAGTTTGTCCGGCGGTTACTCCAACCAAGTGGACGGTGATGTCATAAGAAACGAATATACAGCTAAAAGAATCCGGTTTCATATTATGTGCCTTTCCCCGGAGCTTTTGATATGTGCCCGATACTCAGCACATTCTGGAGACACATCTCTCGATTCCGACATAGCGTTCAGCACTCCTATCGAGTACACCAACATTACCGGGGGCAAAGGATACCTGGGAGCCGTAGCCAAAACTTCATCTGAATGGATTGAACTATGAAACGTCTCAGAACAATTACAGTTACCGTCTTGGCATTATTGCCGGCCGTACAAATAGCCGCACAAACGCAGGACGGACGTCGCAACAGCTTGGAAAAGAGAGATACTCTTAAGTCATCGCTGATTGTGGAAGACATCCGCAAAGCCGGAAAATCAACCCAGACCGGATATCTCAAACTGATTCAGGACGATTTCACATTCAAGTCCGTATTGAACTCTCCGGATGTACTGAAAACCCTGCAGATGCTGCCTGGAGTAGCTTCCGGCACTGAAATGAAATCTGATTTGTATGTTAGGGGCGGTACCGGATATGACAATCTCTATCTTCTCGAGAATGTTCCAATCTACCAGCCCGGACATTTTCTGGGAATGTTTTCCGTATTCAATACAGATATACTGAGCACTGTGGACTTCTTCAAGAGCGGATTCCCGGCAGAATATGGAGGCCGAATTTCTTCCGTAACGGATGTACACCTCAAGGAAGGAGATCTCAACAGACAGAACAGCCTATTTTCCATCGGAGTGACAGACGGCAGATTTATGATAGACGGGCCAATGACAAAGGGCAAATCGTCCTACAGCATAGCGTTCAGGCAAGGATGGGTTGAAGCCTTCCTGCGTCCTATGCTCGGGCACTTCAATGTTGATGCCGCCTATTACTCCAGTTCGATGACCAAAGAGGGAAATTATGCTTTCAGCGACCTTGACTCAAAATTAACCTGGAGACTATCCCCCACCGACAAGATAACTCTTAACCTGTTTGCGAGTTATGATTTTATGAAGATGACCAAAAGCAGCAAAGAATACTATGACGACAAATACGGCAACTCAAGATGGGGAAATGCGGTGGCCTCCGCGACTTGGCATAAGGAACTGACCTCCGCGACAAAGTTCACACTGACAGGCTATGTCTCTGACGGCTTGTGCGACATATACAGCAAGCGCAAGCATTCTATCGGGAACAAGACTGAACACATCAGGACTGACAATTTCACGGGGACCCTGGACTCGGGAGTAAAACTGAATTCCTCAACCGTACTCGGTAGGAACACCTTCACATACGGGCTTTCAACAGGATTCAGAAAGTACAGTGCAAGCCGTAAAAATGTCACGGAGACGACAGGAAAGAATTACTACAAAAGCGAGGTTGACAAATTCGACAAGGGCAGGAATGCTGTCGAATTGTCAATCTACGCTGAAGACGAGATAAATGTGACGCAATGGTTCTCGGTCTGCGCCGCCCTGCGCTATCAACTGTTCGCAACATCCGGCAGAACTTACAATTTCCTTGAGCCCCGCGCATCCCTCTGCCTGAAGCCGTTCAAGTCGTTGTCTGTCAAGGCGTCTTATTCGAGAATGAATCAGCCGGACCACCTGCTGTCATCTTATCTGCTGGACCTGCCGGGCAACTTCTGGATGCCTTCGACCAAGAAGATGCAACCGCTGTCTTCCAACCAATATGCGTTTGAGATTAATTTCAGACCGGACAGGACTTGGTATGTTTCTTTGTCGGGATTCTATAAGGATATGAAAAATGTCATAGAATACTTCGGACAGCCAAGTATATCTCCTAGCATTGACACTTGGGAGACCGCATTTGAACAGGGAAAAGGCCGGGCTTATGGCGGAGAATTCTTTGCTGAATTCAGAAAGGGAAAATACGATCTTTCCGCTTCATACACGTTGTCGTGGGCTGAAAGAAATTTTCCTCAGTTCAAATCCGACTGGTATCCGGACAGATACGACAACAGGAACAAAATTTCCGTGAATCTCATATACAAGGCCCACGAGCTGATAAATATCTACGCCAACTGGACGTACCATACGGGAAACAGGCTCAGCCTGAAGTCATATTATGTGCCGGACGAGCGTGTGGACGATCTGATTTTATATAACATCAACGGAAGTGCGTCGCCAAACAATTATCAGTTCCCGGCTTATCACAGACTTGATATCGGAATTGATTTCAAGGCTACTAACCGCAAGGGACACGATTATCTGGTAAGTTTCGGATGTTACAACGTCTATGGCCGCAAAAATCCGATGTATGTAACTATGGAGCCGTATGCGTATGGAGGATATGCTTTGCGCCTGACATCGGTGTTCCCGGTTTTACCTACGTTCCGGTATACAATGTTCTTCTAACATTGTGGCTGCCTAAAAAGCGGGCTACTGCATCATTCGCGTCGAGCGCCTAAACATCTAGATCTATTCTACCCACATACTTCGCGGGGCCTGTGAGCCAAACATTTGAAGCACAGAATGACGATGAAATGGATGCCGACGGTGTAAACTCGACCGACAAGTCCGCTATTCTGGCGTGAACGTCAATCCTGACTGCGGCTGGACCGTTGTCCTGGTCAGTGACTCCGAGTCGGGACTGTCCTTCCCCATAGGCTGCATTGTCCACAAACCAGGAAGCCAACGAAGACGCTACGATTCCCGTTCCGCAGGCAAGTGTTTCATCCTCAACGCCTTTCTCATACGTCCTGAGCCTTATAACATTTTCAGCGCATCTCTGAACAAAATTCACATTGACCCCATCGGGTGCAAATCTTTCGTCATACCTCAGTTGACGGCCCAGCCCTACCACGTCGCAGGAGGACACATCCTCTACGAAGCGGACAAGATGTCTCGTCCCGGTATTCAAAAACCAATCGTCCCCATACCGTACAACTTCGTTCACATCCCGCATCTTGAGTCTGACAATTTTAGGCTTGGTCGAAAAAGACTCTGTCTGAAACCGGGTTGCATCCGCTGTGGGACATTCGAAATTCTGTCCGGAGTCTAAAATCTGTGCCGTATGCAGGCCGTCCGGCGCCTCGAAATCAAAATGCGAATAGCCGAGGTCAGAGGCAAACGCCACAATGCAACGTCCTCCGTTACCGCACATCATTCCCCCGGAACCGTCGGAATTGTAATACCGCATTTTGAAATCCACTGAATCGCTTTTCTCAAGTATCATCACACCGTCGGCTCCAATGCCGGTATGTCTCTCGCACAGCGCGGATATCTGTTCCGCACTCAATTCGACATTTTCATTTCTGCCGTCAGTCAACAGGAAATCATTCCCGGCGCCGTGATACTTATAGAAAGTCATATCCGCAATTTTACCTGAGCAAGTCTTCCAACTCAACGGACGCATCCGTCTTGGAATCCCTATATTTGACAATCACCGGAGTATATATCTGGATACCGGCAGATGCTCCAGGGCCCTTGGTTATCGGACGGCTTCCGGCAACTACAACGGCTCCGGACGGCACTACTACCCTTCCGGATTCATCGGCCCTGATATAGTCACCGTTAACGGCATCGTACAAGGCTGTAGATCTGTTTATTATCACTCCCGTGCCGAGCACTGCATTTTCCTTGACCAACACGCCCTCGTAAACGCCGCAGTTACCTCCTATGAAGACATTATCCTCAATAATCACAGGCATAGCGCCCACAGGCTCAAGCACGCCGCCAATCTGCGCCGCAGCTGCAATATGGACATTCTTTCCGATTTGCGCACAGGAGCCAACCAACGCGTGGGAATCTATCATAGAACCGGAATCCACATAGGCTCCTATATTGACATAAGCCGGAGGCATCATTATCACAGACGGCGCGAGATACGCTCCCCTACGAACAGAACTTCCGCCCGGAACTATGCGCACTTTGTCATCCACACTGAATCTGCGTATCGGAATTGTATCCTTGTCAATGAAAGAAAGACCGTCTCCGGACATATCAGCAAGCCTGCCGAGGCGGAATCCGTTCAGAATCTCTTCCTTGATCCACAGATTCACGACCCATTCTCCGTCTATTTTTTCGGCAACTCGTATCTTTCCTGATTCCAAGTCCGAACAGACTTGAAGAAAGTGTTCCATTTCAGTGTTCATAGCGTTGTGTTTACAATTCTGACAATACCCTTTTCAGAAGGGCTTTTGTACTTTCAGTCGCAGGAGTTAGCGGAAGCCTCATTTCATCAGCGCACAGCCCCATAAGGGACAATGCCGCCTTTACCGGAATCGGATTGCTCTCCGCGAAGCAGGCGTGATATAGCGGAACGAGTCCGTTGTTGAGTCTTACCGCTTCACGCAAATTACTGTCATTCACGGCTTTCACAAGAGAAGCCATCATATCCGGAACGACATTGGAAACGACGCTTATCACACCGTCTATTCCGCTTGCCATAAGCGGCAGCGTCTGGTCATCATTCCCGCTGAGCACTGTAAATCCTTCCGGAGCCTGGCGTTTTATGTCGATTACTTGTGCTACATCGCCGGATGCCTCCTTAATCGCCACGATATTAGGTATTTCCGCGAGCCTCAACGTCGTCTCCGTCTTCATATTCGTACCGGTGCGCCCAGGCACGTTATACAGGATAACCGGCTTATCTGTCTCACTTGCCACCGATTTGAAATACTGATACAGCCCCTCCTGTGTAGGCTTATTGTAAAACGGCACGACCACAAGATATGCGTCCGCATCGCAGTCATCCAATAAGCGCATATTGCGCAGTGTCGCAGAAAATGAATTGGCACCGACGCCAACAACCACGGGCTTGCCGGCAGATTCCGACTTGGTGATTCTGACAATCTCCACCTTTTCCTCATCTGTCAGACAAGGAGTCTCAGCCGTAGATCCCAGAGGAACCAGAAAATCAACTCCCGATTCAGCCTGGCGACGCACCAAAGCCCTATATGCCTCGTAATCCACTTTCCCTGACAGGAATGGAGTAACGAGCGCAGTACCTAATCCTCTATATCCTTTAGTAAACATTCTGTTTCTGATTTTGTATCATTCACCGCCAAGAAATTGGCTCGAAGTTCATATTATCCGATTCAGTTCTTGCCGATGAAAAGTTCCTTGAACTCATACACATTTCTGTCTCTGACGCCGGAATCCGCGACATTTTTCGCCATTCCTGCCGCAAGGACAGCTCCTTCCGCAAATCCTTTCCGGGAAAATGCTTCGTGCTCCAAAGTTATCCTGTCACACTCCCCTTCAAATCCAACCGTATGAATGCCAGGCAGTTCTCCAACTCTCACCGAAGCGACATCGGTTTTCACGGGCATATTGGCATCTATAATCTTTGCCAAAGTCTTGGCTGTTCCGCTTGGAGCGTCGAGCTTATGACAATGATGTTTTTCCACGATATAAGGTGCATATCCCCCTGATTTACCCAGAAGTTTCGCAACAATCTCCACAGCGGCGGAAAACACATTGACGCCGACAGAGAAATTTGACGCCCAGACAAGCGGCGTCCCGCATTTTTCGAAATATGCAAAGACCTCGTCTGCAATGTCATACCACCCGGTTGTACCGACCACGGCTGCCTTGAAATTCTCCGCTATGAATCGATAATTCGCCTTGAAGGCATCCGGCACAGTGAAATCGATGCAGACACATTCTTTTGCCGATGACTTGTCAACAGTCTGAATATCTTCGGACTTGCCGGCACACTCAATTCCCTTGTCCGCCAGCACTGCCTCTACCATATGCCCCATACGGCCATATCCACTGATATAAACTTTCATATTATTCACTCAAGTTTCTCAAGTATTCAACTTATCCCTCTAATTTCTTACTCAAACCATCCGCATAATTTTCATTCACATTACCAACCCATAAAGTCAATGAAGTTAAATGAAATAAGGGATGCAAGACTCTTCAGACGGGCGATATCTCCGCGTCAGAACAATGACGAATGCAGCCTTGAGACTAATTCCTTGGCGGCAGCCCTGTCCACAACTACGCTCGTGCTCAAAAGAGTCGGACTCTGGCAAGACATATATATCCTTGCTCCTTCTGCAGACGACAGCAGTTTTCCGAACAATCCGTCAGTCAGTACGACATTCCGGCCGACCACGGACACTTCGGATTTATCTCTATAGACCATCACATCGAATATCCTGCGCAACTCCTCCACGAAAGCATCCATTCCAAGCTGCCCGGATTCCAATGTCATCCCGACTCTCGATTCCGAGGTGCAGACCGATACAACCTTGACAGCATTGGCTGAAACTGACGCGAATATGGACGAAAGCATTGACGACACGCCGACAATCTTCGGCGATGTTATTTCAAGATAATCTATATCATCCCTCAACGCCACAGTCTTAGGGCCTTCAGCCACGATTTCGTGCGTCACGACAGACCCTTCGGCATCCGGGGACATCGAGTTGAGCACATACACAGGTATATTCCGTCTGCGAGCCGGCTCAATGGTCAACGGATGCAGCACCCTTGCGCCAAGAAACGCCATCTCGGACGCTTCCTCGTAAGAGATTTTCTCTATTCGTTTCGTATCAGCCACGATTCGCGGATCGGTGCTTCTTATTCCGTCAACGTCGGTCCAGATCTCAATTCTTTCGGCATCCAGAGCCATTCCGAAAATCGCCGCCGAGTAATCGGAGCCTTCAAAACCAAGCACCGAAGGAAACCCTTCCGAAGATGACGCCACAAAACCCTGCGTCAGTACCACAGAAACGCCCTTGGAAGCTTCCGGAACAAGTCTTTTCACATTTGCCTCCGTAGATTCGAGGTCCGGAACCGCTGACATATACCGGCAGTCTGTCACTATCATTTTCCGAGCATCAAGGTAACGGCAGGAAAGTCCGTTTACATTCATTGCGGCAGCGACTATCCTTGAAGACAACATTTCACCGGTAGAAACTATCCGGGCATTGCTTCTTGGAGAAAGCTCCCCGACTTGGCACACGCCCCTGGCAAAATCAGCCAGGCTGTCGCATATTTCATTGATATCCGCTATACACTGATCGAGCGCAGCTCGGTCCGATGCAAGCAATTCAGAAGCGAGTCCAGTGTGACGGGCCCTCAACGAATCCAGCAACTCCTCAACCTTATCCTTATGTTGAGCTTCCGCCTCCTCGGCAATGCTGCACAACACCCTTGTCACCTTGGCGAGAGCGGACACGACGACCAGCGGCCTGTCCGACAGTCTGCCGCGCACTATTGATATTACTCTGAGTATCGCCTCTTTATCTTTGACGGACGTGCCGCCGAATTTCATCACTATCATTTATGCTTCATTTTTTGAAGTCGTTTTCTTCGATTCTCTTACGCTGAAAGTTTATTTCCGCGACAATATATTCTTGACCATACCCATATACTGTGCTTCCGCCTTTTCCAACTCGTTCTCGAGCACATATTCATTGGCGGTATGTGCCACGAAAATTGACCCCGGTCCGCAAAGAGAGCGGTTACGGAACTTCGTCAGGCGAGGCGCATCGCTACCGAATGCGACAGGTTTAGTCTCTATGCCCGGGAACGTGCGATATTCCAACGGAGTATCACCGCCCAATGCGTCTATCTCAATGTCGCCTCCCGCCATTGAAGCCATCGTTTCGCACACGAGCCTGTCAGAAGCGGCAGTCGTTCTGAAATACAATCTGAATGAGACCAAAGGACTGAGCACGTTCTGAGGATTGTCAGATACGAGTTTACCTATATTCCAGGTCGTAGCGCCGGTCACGGGGTCGTCAGGAAAATTTACAGACTTAAGTTTCCCGATGAATTCCACTAATGAATCCACAGCGCTGTGCCCCAACTCAGGATATCCGGAATGACAAGGCTTTCCGTGAATCTTGACGGCGAACGACTTTGTACCTTTCGACGCAGACACCATCAGGTTGTCAGTCGGTTCCCCGACTATTACCCATTCCGAGCCCGGACAATCCCTGTCAAACGCTTTTGCTCCAAAAGAGCCGGTCTCTTCGCCAGCCAGAAGCAGAAGTCCGAAACTATGGAAATCCTGTCCCGATTCATCAACCTGCACAGCCAGTTTTCTGCAGGCAGACCACATAGAAAAGAACTGCCCTTTCGCGTCACAACTTCCACGACCCTTTATAAGGACATCATCTCTTTCGGACAACTTGCCGTCCGGCAACACTGCGCCTTTTGAGATTTCACTGAATTCCGGACTTATATAAGGCGGGACTGTGTCAAGATGAGAGCAAAGCAAGATTTTCGGCAAAGGAGTGGATTCGTCCGCGACTGCACCGTTATCCGATGTCCGCCAACGGAAAAGAAGATTCAGCGTCCCGTCTCCGACTTCGTAGCGGACACATTGACACGTAGAGTCTTCCTTGCAGAAACGGGACTCCAGAAACTCAGCCAACGGCCTTTCCGTTCCGCTTGTTGACTCTATCTGCAATATCTCTTTGAACAACTCCAGTTCCATCCCTTGGCATTTTTACAACATCGTACAAAAATAGCAAAAAAAAGCATATTCCGTTTAGACGCCTCCCTGAAACTATTCCTCTCTTTTCTAACATTCAGAATAATACATTATCTTTACGGAACAAACGCTTAGACTGCGCATCGGTTATGACCAATATTACGAACACAGATACACTTCCTCAGATAAAATTGGGGATGTTGCAGGCTTCAGAACACGCTATAATCGTAAACGATGTCATTATCATTGATGACAACCTCGACCTCAAGCCGGAAGACAGGAAGATACGTTCCCGCCACAGCGACAAACCTGTGCCGACAAAGATTCTGGTAGCTTTGTGCATCTGCTGCATAGAAGGCTCCATAGATATGACCTTGAACCAGACTGACTACCATCTGGAAAGGCACGACTGCCTGTTGGGAATGCCCGGATTCATAGCGGAGAGAATGGAGATGTCCGGCCAGTGCAAAGTGGTAGTGATAGCCGCAGCTCTTGATTTTCTGGTCAAGTCACCGATGAAAGGAGTTGAAACTGCACGTAAATGGCTGATCAGCAAAGGAATACCGGCCGTTATCCGTTTCCCTGAAGAATATTGCAACACATTCATTGAAAGCTATAGAGCCTTCCGGAAGACGTATGAACTCGCACAGCCCGAGTACTATCCTGAACTCGTATATTCATTCTCACACACAGCGCTGACTCTGCTTTCCTCCTGGCTGACAGTGTCCGGAATAAGGGACGAGTCTCTTACCATACCGCGCAAGAAGGACATTTCGCTCAAATTTCTGAACAATGTGCACGAATACTGCTGCAAAGAGAGAAGCGTGACATTCTACGCCGAGCTTAGCTGCCTGTCGCCTAAGTACTTTGCACGGATCATCACTGAAGAACTGGGCAAGAAGCCGGGAGACATCATTAAGGAAAATCTCGTTCTGGAGGCCAAGGTTATGCTGCTGACAAACACTTATACTATCCAGCAGGTAAGCGACAAACTCAACTTCCCGAATTCATCTTTCTTCTGCAAATATTTCAAGGCCGCAACCGGCATTTCTCCACGGAGATACCAGCTATATGGTGAAGAAAAAGACTGACCGGAATGAATTTCCAGTCAGTCCATTTTCAAACTTCGATTCAGCCGCTGAAAGGACGGCCGCCGTATGATTTTTATCGTGAAGGAATCTTGAATACGTCCTGCGGAATTGAGGTATTCTTCTTGACTTCCTTCAATTCGTAAGTAGTGGTAATGCCTGTGGTCTCCACCATCGTCATCTTGAGAATAAGGCAATCAGACTTCCTGTAATTGATGGTGATTTTTGAATATCCACGATGTGCGGCGCCTTGTGCAGTCAGCGTAACAACGTAGCAATCAGATGTTTCTGCCACTTCCAATTTAGCGTCATTATCTTTTGCCACCTGAGAAGGAGCACCTTTGAAACTGTTGAGCAAAGTGCTTGCAAGACTCCCCATAAGAGCATTCTTTGACGTGTCGAAAGTCATCGCCTTGCCGCCTTTGTTCATAAAGAACTTGTTTCCGGTCACGACCATCAGTTCTCCGACAGGCTTGGAATATCTCATAGTCAGATTGCCGTCAGAAGTGTAGTAAAAGGTACCGGCAGACTCAATCTTTTTTCCGGAGACTTTCAATGTCTTTGTCTGCGTGAACTTGCTCTCGATATTCTTAAGAGAGGCGTTTGCCTTCTCAATCTTCGCAATCAAATCGGAAGACGCATCCGGAGCCAAAGATGCAGCGACAGACTCTGAATCAGCCGCATACGAAAAAGTACCGAGACTAAGCATCGATACAAATATGGCGCAAATCATTCTTCTTTTCATAGCAATCCTCCTATTCATAAAGTCCGCCGTTTATGGCTATTGTCTGTCCGTTGATGTATGCGGCTTTGTCTGAAACAAGGAATGCGACCAGTTCAGCCACTTCCTCCGGCTCGCCGAAACGCTTTGCCGGGATTGTTTTCTTCAACTCCGCCTCGTCAAGTCCTTCGACCATATCAGTGCGGACAAAACCTGGAGCTACAGCGTTGACTGTCACCTTCCTGGCTGCAACCTCAAGAGCAAGAGCCTTTGTCGCGGCTATGATACCGCCTTTTGCAGCGGAATAGTTTGTCTGACCTGGAAGACCTTTCTGACCGGAAAGGGAAGCCATATTGACGATACGGCCGTTCTTATGCACAACCATAGGCTGAAGTACCGGACGTGTAACATTATAGAAACTGTCAAGATTGGTCTTCATAACCTTGTACCAGTCTTCCTGCTCCATCCACAGCAACAGATTGTCGCGTCTGATGCCGGCGTTATTCACAAGGACTTCGATATATTCGTCCGGATTGGCCGCCTGCCATCCTTTGATTGCCGAAACTGTAGCCGCATTGTCGCTGACATCGAATTTCAGCAGTTCACCTGTTCCGCCGACTGCTTTCACCTGCTCCAGAGTACTCTGTGCAGCCTCATCGTTGGACACGTAATTAATGATAATATGATATCCTACGGAAGCAAGTTTCACACACACTGCGCGACCGATTCCACGGCTTCCGCCTGTCACCAAAGCTATTTTCATTTCGTTCTAGTCAATTTTGATGCAAGTCCCAGATGCTTGCCGTCTTTACAAAATGCAGTGTCTGGTCACTGCGCCGCACAAATTTAACTCCTGTCCGGAAATTTTGCAATTTCTTAGGCTAACCCAATATCTCCTTCTCGAGCACTTCCGGCCCCAGTATGAAGCCGCAGGTTATCACGGACGTCTTGGATACACCCAGAATACCGTGAAGATTAAGGCTTTGGCCTGTAAGAAGCAGATTGTTGACAGGGGTTCTCGGAGACAGGAATGTCACAAGCGGATTATGATAGTCCTTTGCCACGCCATAAGCGGAGCCCTCCGGTGTGGCTGTGTAGCTGCGCCAGGTAAGCGGAGAACTTGTATACACCCTGTCGATACATTCGCGTATTCCCGGGAGTCTTACGGAAAGAAGATCCAGACATTCTTCCAACTTCTTCTTTTTCAGCATTTCGTAGTCTTCGCCTCTGAGACAAGGCTTCCCGCCATCCCAATCCTGAATTCCGGACCAGTCCATAAGGCTCATCACGTCAATACATTCCGCATACTTATAGTTGCTTTCCGGCGGATAGAAATGCACCATTATGCTGTCAGTGGCAGCCGGATTCGGATGCCACAGGTCAGCACCGTAACGGTGCACAAAAAGATTCCTGTCAAGATACTGCAGCATTCCCGGCTTCAGCACTATGTTGGCGGTGAAAATGCCGTGCGTATTCTTCAGCCCGGATATTCTGTGACGGAAGATTTTCTTCACCTGCCGGCATTCGTCCACAAGGTCCATCGTGACTGCGGGATGAGCATCTGATATGACCCAGTCTGCAGAATAATTCTCTCCGTCAGATGTCTCGACTCCCGACACCATCCCATCTTCTGAAATATGAATGGCTTTCACTTCTTTGCCGGAAAGAATGGTTCCGCCCATCGAAAGGATCTGATCAGAGAGCCTTTTTACAAGCAATGCTCCACCACCCGATTTGGCTTCCGGATCATATCCCATACGCCAGGCACTGTCAACAAACGAATTGTTTGCCTGCGCGAACGCATACATAGGGAGGGTGTCAGCATTCAACTCCATTTTCATAGTGGCACCGCAGACGACATCACGCAGTCTCTGGTCGGAAATCGTATTGTTCACGAAATCTACGGCCGGCATTGAGAACAGTTCGAACATCTCGGAAGTCGGATGAAACGAGTCGAACATATTGTCGCCTATATTCTTGAGCACTCGGGAATACTCGTTGAGTTCATCCCTGTTGAGCGGAAAAAATTCCGCGAGACGGTCCGCAAAACGCCTGTGTCCGGATGCGTGAGGATACATCGACACGCTTGTGCCTTCAGCATTCACGAAATCAACTTCGTCATAGCAGTCCACGCTCAATTTTTTCCACGGGAGGCCGTCAATCAGATTGAAATACTTGAAGAGCGAGTAAAGCGGCTGTCCAGGCTCAAGTCCACCGACATAATGGAATCCGGTGTCGAAACTGTGGCTTCGTCCGTCAGAGCCTTTGCGGATAAATGTCTGCAGGCTTCCGCCTATGTTGCGCTCCTTTTCAAGCACGGTCACCTTATATCCGCGCTTCGCGAGAATGAAAGCGCACTCCAGACCGCCGATTCCGCTTCCTATTATGATTGCAGTGTTCTTCTCCATACTATTTCTGAACTGATTTGCGGAATCTGTCCCACCTCATAAGGATACGGAAAAAGAACGGTTCCAGCGTATATGTTATGAGTATGGTCGAACCCATACCTATGAGCGTGCTTATGCCGATTGACCTGATTGCCGGATGAACCGCAAGGAACATTGAAAGCACAACCACGATAAGGACAAATGCAGAGAAGAATATCGCGGTCTTATGCCACTCCAGCAGGCTTTTTCTGCCTGTACGCGCCTCCGCGAGGAGTCCTTCCATCACGAATATGCTGTAATCCACACCGATACCGAATATGAATGTGGAGATGATTATGTTTATCAGATTGAACTGCAGTCCGAACAGAGCCATAAAGCCCTCTACTACATACCAGCTGAAGAACATAGGCATAAACGCCAGCAATGCGACCATCGCATTCCTGAACGAAAGCAGAAGGACAATCAGCACGAATATCGATGAAATCATCAGTATGACATTGAAGTCATCGTGGATTATCGACACCATATTGCCGGTGTAATAGAACGGGTCTGCCACAATGATATGTGGAAGTTTGGCAAGCCTGTCGCTCACAGATTTCCTTTCGTCCTGCGAAACCTTGACAGGCGTGAACACAAGATATCTTCCGTCATCAGTCTGCTCGACCAATGTAGTCTGAAGGCCTGCCGGCAAAATTCCTGCATCGAATAAAGAGGCTGATTCATATTGCGTTTCGACCATATTGCTGAACGGATCGAACACCGACGGATCAAGGTCATATTTTTTTGCGGCATTGTTGACCATAGCACGCGCTTTCACCGCCCTTGAGTCACTGCCACCTTCATTCCACCATTTATCCCAAGCCGCAATCCTTTCCTGCTGCTTACCCTCGGGCACGAACAGAAGTGACGACATCTTGGAGTAGTATGAAATCTGCCCTGCCTTGTACATTGAATCGCAAACTGCCGCCAAGGCCTCATTATTGACAAGAGCCTCATCCAGAGTACTGCCGGCAGCTGCAAAATAAACCTGTACGTCTTCACCGAGATTTTTCTCCGCATACAACGCTTCGGAACGCTTCACCTCATCCGACACATAGCCGATATTCTTCAGATTCGTGTCGAATGTGACTTTCCCGGAGAAAGCGACACCGACCACTATCATCACGACTACCAGAGCTATGAGCCACTTGCTGCGGTCATACGGATACTCGTTTATCTTGCCGACAAGCGCAAATATCTTTTCATTCTTCCTCGTGTCACCTTTCTTAAGGAAATGCGGCAGAAATATCAGTCCAAACAACGTGCTGGCAACCAATGCGATAGATGCGAATATACCGAAATCGCGCAAGAGGTCGCTCTCCGTGAACAACAGACCGAGGAACGCTCCGATTGTGGTTATGCAGCCCAGACAAACCGGCGTAGATTCATCCTCCAGCACCTTCTCAGGTTCTCCCAGATATTTGAAATGGGTAAGTACATGCAGGATATAACTTATTGCCACGCCCAAAATGATTGAACCGATTCCGAGCGCCATCAGCGACATTGTCCCTTTAAGGAAATACATGAATGTCAAGGCGAAGAAGGCTCCAAACGCCACAGGAAGCACATTGAGCGGTATGAATGACCAGCTTTTGAATGAAATGCAGATGACAATCAGGATTATCAGCAACGACAGTCCGACTGTAAGGAAGAGGTCCCTTTTCACTATATGCGAATTGCCGTAACTTCTCACCGGAGAACCGTGATAAAGCACCTCGGCATCCGGATGCAATGTTGAGAATTCATCCGCGAGATTCTGAATTTCTTCTACGAGCACAGTGCTGGCCTTGCTGTCGAACGAGCTCATTGCAGGAGAGACAAACGCCAATGCCACAGTGCTGTCTGCGCAGAATAGATAAGAATCCACGACTGTAAATCCCGTTGCCTTATCCGAGCCGGACTTTCCTGCCAGAAAACCCAAAGATGAAGCAAGCACATTACGGAGGCCGAGAGGGTCTGTCGTCACCATCTGCGTGGCGGAGCCGGTCTCGTCGTTCATAATGGCATCATAGTTCACGGCCATCATACTGTCAACTACAGCCCTGTTCAGCATCTTCTCGAAGCCTGCGTAGCAGGATGTATCCACAAACGAAGGGACGTGAGCCACCGCGAAATCAACCGCCATCACCGGCAGGTCGTCATCTATGTGATAAAGGACATTGTCAATGCAATGCGACGCCGAGTCACTTACCATCAATGAATCCACAAATTCATTGACATAAGAGGACAACGTATATGTGTCCAGCAGCGAATCACGTGATGTTATCTGGATGAATATCTTGTCCTTAACTTTCAGATTGCCGAACGCCAGACCGCTGTCTGAAGTGGCGGCTGACGGAAGCAGTTTCGTGATATCTTCCTCATAACTGACTTTCAGTCCGAAATAGACCGAGAACACGACCAACACCCCAAGCAGTACAGAGAGGAATGCTTTGCGTTTTGCAAAATAATGATAAACCGATAGGAAGATCTTTGTCATCTTTTTATTTCAATTCAGGGAATTTTGATTTCCATTTCCGGTAGAATTCCGGTTCAGAAGGCTCCAGCACTCCGTCTTCAGAAGTGAAGAGCTGTATTGTAGAAGCTGTCAACACTAACGCTCCGTCTCTTTCCCGACGGACCTCGTAGTCAAAGCAGAGTTTTGCTCCACGTGACGGCTTGTATTTTATCGTGACCAGCAGAATGTCCTCGTAAGTCGCTGAATGGACAAATCTGACGTGATAATCGTAAATAGGGCAATAGTAACCGCTTTCCCCTATCATCGTATAGCTTAGACCATACTTACGGCCGAATGCCTCTCTGGCATCCTCCATATATTTCAAATAGTTACCGTGCCACACGACACGTATCGGATCCACTTCCGAAAAGCGCACCGGTACTCTTACAGTCTCGCTTAACTCCATCATTCGATTCTGGATTGAAACGACCCGGACATTCGGAATCGCTACTTTTTGGATTATGCAGATTACTCTACAATAAAAATCTTGATATCTCCTCCGGCAATCTTTTCTTCTCCGGAGAATGTTTCAGTGTGCACCAGCGACATCCCCATCGCCTCACCTGTAACTGATATCTTAGTGCGCAGCACCTCACCCGCGGCCGGGCATCTTTCTATTCTGAAAGTCTTGATTTCCCCTATAAGGCCGATATGTGGCTTCTCGCCAGCAATATAATACCTGTAACCTGCAAATGCCGCAGCACTCTGCGCAGAATGTTCAATGATCCCCGGTTCTATCAGATGATTGGCAATACAGAAGACATTGTCTTCCAGCACTGTAAGTCCCGTCTCTCCACCTGCCTCGGAGGCATTGTAAAGAGTGTCCACCATCGTCATAGGCGGACGCTGAGGAATCAGATTGAAAATCTCTTCTCCTCTGGCCAGAACTTTCTCATCCATAGAACCCGAAGCCATCGAACCGCAAATTACTTCATTCTGTCGTAAACGAAGTCGTACAAAGCTGCAAATGTCTGAATGTGAGAAACTTCAGAACCCTGAATCTTGATACCGAAGTTGGACTCGATCAGAGCGACGAGGTCAACAAGGCTAAGGCTGTCAAGCTCAAGTGTCTCTTTGATAGGAGCATCCGGAGTGATGACAGACTCATCAACCTCAAACTCGTCTGCAAGTGCAGAATTGATTTTCTCTATTAATTCCTGCTTTTCCATTTTGTATAATGTTTAAAAATAAATCAATGTTTTCAAGAGTCCCGCACCGGGACAACTTTGTCAAATATAACTACAAGTTTTTGATAATCAATGTGGAGTTAGTACCTCCGAAGCCGAAAGAGTTTGACAGGAAGGTATCGAAATGCTTCTCGATGCGCTTTGAAGGAATGAGCAATTTTGCTGAATCCTCATCAGGATTTTCGAAGTTCAGGTTAGCTGCAATGAAGTCATTTTTCATCATAAGTATTGAATAAATAACCTCGCTGGCACCGGCCATCCACATTTCGTGTCCTGTCTGGGATTTCGTGCTGGTAACTTCAACTTTCTGGTCGCCGAACACATTGAAAATAGCTTTCGCCTCATTGGTGTCACCTACGTGGGTAGATGTAGCGTGGGCATTGATATAGCCGATTTCCTCCTTGCTGATACCTGCACGGCGGATTGCCATCTGCAGTGAACGGCTAGGTCCTTCAACATTCGGAGATGAGATATGGTCGCCGTTGCCGGAGAAACCGTATCCGAGAACCTCGGCGATGATAGGTGCGCCTCTGCGTACAGCAGACTCGTAACTCTCGATAATCACAGTCGCAGCTCCACCTCCAGGGACTAGGCCGTCACGATCCCTGTCAAAAGGACGGCTTGCTTTCTCAGGCTCGCTTTCTCTTGTAGAGAATGCTGAAATGCCGTCGAATGAGCCTACCGAGAACGGATTGACTTCCTGCGCGCCTCCGCAGACTACCATATCCTGAAGTCCGTTCTGAATGAGCAGGGCACCGAGACCAATCGCGTGGGAACCGCTCGCGCAAGCACCTGATACTGTAAGGTTTATACCTTTCAGCTTGAAGATGCAGCCCAAGTTCATTGTAACCGTACTGTTCATCGACTGGAAAATGGCGCCTGAACCGCAGAGAGTAGTGTCTTTTTTCTCCCTCATTATGTCAACCGCATTAACGACAGGCACAGTCGAACTGTCATTTCCATAAAGGAGACCGACCTCGTGGCTGTTAAGATAATCCTGATCTATTCCCGCATTGCGGAGAGCGTCACGTGTCGCGCAATAGGCGTATTTTGCCTGCTCAGGCATAAACACTCTCTGGGAACGTGAAAGTTCCTTCTTAAGATCCGGTTCTACAACTTTTGCCGTAAGCGCTGAACGGAAGCCCATTGCTTTACGCTCAGGATCGAATATGATTCCTGACTTTCCGTTATAAAGGGAATCTCTTACCTCATCCAAGGTATTTCCAAGGCAGGAATAAATTCCCATACCTGTAATTACTACTCTATGCTGTTCCATTACAAATTATATTTTCAAAGTATCATTAATGCTATTATACAGTTCCTGGCGCTCCTCTGCCATACGTGACAGTTCGCCTGATTTTGATGCCTTCAACGCTTTCAAATCCTGAATCAGTTCCTTTATCCAGCCGGCATAAGTCCATTCAAACAGGCAGAGAGCCGGGAAAAGCGCTACATATATGATCGCCGCGAGAAGGCTGTATTTCACCCAAGTCACTATAAGCGTGACCAAGCCCAAGACTGGGAATATGAACAAGGCGTTCAGAGCAATCAGGAAGGTCCCTGAGAACATTTTGTCCTCAGCCTTATCAGAAAAATGCTTCGGAATGAACCAAGAGAATAGGGACGGCCACAATGAGAATGCGGCAAGCGGCAACAGAACTACAATCACAATGGCCTGGAGAACTATATCCATTATCTTCGGAGCACCCTCAAGATTCCTGTCTGCAAGCCCGGATTTTTTCATCTCGCCGGAGAATTTCAATGCGTTGTCATACACCGACTGCACTTTCTGCCCGTCTTTTGCCTTGGCTTCAGCCAATGCTGCGACAAGTTTCTTGTCAGATTCTAGTTTCTGCGGAAGTTCGGACGGGTCAAGACCAAGAGATTTAGCGTAAGCCTCTCCATAAGGGGACTGCCGTATATAATCTATCGCCTCATAGTTATCCAAGTCTTCTATGTTGAGCATCATTCCTTTAATCTGCTCACGGACAAGAGCATTCACCTCCCTCTGGGCTGTTCTCGGCTTTGTCTTGTACAACTCGTAATAAGGCTTCAACGATATCGGAGTGCCATATCTGACCATCACTTCGGTTCTCAGACCGCTATATTCAGAATAATGGTTACAACTCGGGAGAATGAAGACCTCTTTCTCGAAATTGCTCAATGAAGCGGCATCAAATGCCATCTTCGTGTATCCATAGGAGAATGTTCCCAGCCAATGCTTATCCTGATGACCTGATTCAGGGAATATTACGACAGTGCTTCCCTCTATGAGCGACTGCTCTGAAACTCGGAATGTAGCATCGTTATTTTTGAGGGCGCCTTCGCCTTCATAGTTGAGACGGAAGGCAGGAAGTAATCCAATAGAACGTAAAAATTTATTCGCTACAGGACTCAATGCGAACACGTCAGCGCGCACGATGAAATGAACGACTCGGTCCCACATTGACATAAGCACACCGAAGGCATCGTTCATTGCATTCTGATGATCCGACACTATCAGCAATGGCGTACCGTCCGATGGAATATTTTCAGTATCAAGATAATGTACTTTCCTATAATAAACTTTCTCTGACAAAAAGCCAACGTAATATTTAAACCAGCGGTACAATATCGGCATATTAGCCTTCGACATAATAATCAAAATTACAACCCTGCCGCGGCAGGAGGTCAGGTTTTACAAATATCCTGCAAATATAGTCATTTTTTTCGACTAAGCCCTATAAGAAAATCGGTATCACCTATAGAACATAAATTACAACAATGCGAACATCAAGGTTGAATAAAAAGCGATCTACTGCGTTGTTCTCCTTGCGCGAAAGCGAAGCGACAGAGGGTAAAACAAAAAAGCCGGACCTTTCCAAGTCCGGCTTGAGTGGAGATAGACGGAGTCGAACCGACGACCCTCTGCTTGCAAAGCAGATGCTCTAGCCAACTGAGCTATATCCCCA
>CAVKAQ010000016.1:0-38629 GCA_963654225.1 Butyricicoccaceae bacterium
TTACGGAACAGGGCTCACTCTACAATTATGTGGCTACAGAAGCGTCGTCCTTCTCCAATGAATCGCTGGGCTACAACAATCTTTCGCTGGCAAAAGACTTCCATTCGTACTCCAACACCAGCAAGAGCTCAATGCTTTCCTTCATTTTCCGCGCGAACTATGCTTACAATGACAGGTACATAGCTACATTCACTTTCCGCCGTGACGGAACGTCCTCTTTTCTCAAGAACAAGTGGGGATCATTCTTCTCCGGCGCATTTGCGTGGAATGCCAAGCAGGAGCAGTTCCTCAAGTATAACGACGTGATCAGCAGTCTCAAACTCAGAGCGTCGCTCGGTGAAGTCGGCAATTCAAACGTCCCTACATCAGGTTCATTCGCACAGCTCTATACTACAAGTACAGCTTTCGGCAATACAATCAGCATAGGACAGTCTCCAGTCACGCTTGCAAACGAAAACCTTACTTGGGAAAAGACCCTCGAATACAATCTCGGTCTTGAATTCGGGGTGTTTGACGAAAGGCTGCACTTTGATTTGGACCTTTACAACAAGACTACCCGTGACCTCCTTCTGGAAGCGCCGGTGCTGAATATCTCCGGCTATACCAAGGCTTGGCAGAATGTGGGAAGCATACGCAATACGGGACTGGAACTCTCGATGAATGCGACGCTTGTGGACAAGCGTGATTTCCAGTGGAGCTTGAATGCCAATATAAGCCACAATAAGTCAAAAATTCTTAAACTTGGCCAGAACGGTGCGCCTATCTATCTGGGAATCAACTGTCTTGGCGGTCAGAATGCCGTAATACTCAGGGAAGGCGGCTCTGTCGGAGAAATATACGGATACCGTGCAATAGGACTGTATCAGTTGGATGAATTTACAGCGACTGAAAGCACAACCAAACCTGGAACGTATAATTATACGGTCAAGGACGGTGTGCCGACTCAGGGCGTAGGCGAACAGCCTGGTTCCATAAAACTTTGGGATAAGGACGGCAACGGAAAAATAGACGACAATGACCGTGAAGTCATAGGCAATTTCCTGCCTGATTTTTACGGTGCATTCTCTACCACTTTCAATTGGAAGTCATTCAATCTGTACCTTGGATTCCAATATTCGCTCGGTAACGAACTTTACAATGCGAACTATGCTATGATAGCATTCTATAACGGTGACGGTTCCAATCAGGTTGCCCGCTGGAATGACAGATGGACCGTGAACAACCAGAAATCCCGCTATTATTCGCAGATTTCCAAAGGACTGGTGTCCTCCGCGTTCGTGGAAGACGCGTCATTCCTGAGATTTTCTTCAGCCAGGCTGACATATACCATTCCTAATAAGTTGATATCCAGGACTAAACATATAGAGAACTGTAAAGTGTATGTCGCCGCCGACAATATCTATACGTTCACGCACTATTCCGGATATGATCCGGAAGTAGGTATCAGTCAGAGCAATGCATCCGCAATACTTTCGCAGGGATTTGACTACGGTAATTTCCCGCACGCCAGGACATTCACTTTCGGCGTAAATATTTCATTCAGATAGGGGAGGAACTAATAATGAAGAAGATTTTTACATTGCTTTGTTGTGCTTTCTGTCTGGCTTCGTGCGATTTCCTCGAAACTACTGTTGAAAGCAATATCACCACAAAGAATTTCTTTAAAACCACAAGCGATTTCGACAGCGCTCTTACAGGCGTTTACTATACATTTACATCAGTGGAATGGGATGCTCAGCATCGTTACGGAAATTATTTCACCGGTTTTATGTATTGGGGCCGAATCGGTACTGACGAGGCTTTCGTTTCTTCTGGAAATAACGGGGAGGAACTTATCGGAAATTATACCTATACTCCGGAGAATCTTTTTGTCGAGAAAGTGTGGTTTATGCAATATCTCGGCATCCAGAGGGCGAATGTGGTCATCCACAGACTTAATGAATATACCGGGAATCAGGTTTCTCAGGATGACCGGAATCGGATTATGGGAGAGGCGCATTTCCTGCGCGCGTGGTTCTATTTCCAGTTGGCGCGTTACTATGGGGAAGTGCCGCTTGTACTTGACGAAACTACGGATATTTCAAAACTGAATACGGAGAAGAAATCACTTGCTGAGGTTTATTCTCAGGTGATTTCAGATTATGAGACAGCAGAAGAACTACTTCCTGTAACCAATACGGTCGGACACGCCACGAAGTATGCGGCTACGGCTCTCAAGGCCAGGGCTTACCTCCAGATGTCCGGAGAACCTCTGAAAGATGCGACCGCGGCGCAGAAGGCTGCGGAAGCTTGCAAGACTGTAATCCAGAATGGCGGTTATGAGCTTGTGAAGGATTATTTCTCTCAGTTTGACGGCAAGCACGAACACAACAGCGAGTACATATTCGATGTCGAATTCGACAACACGGTAAGCAACTCTCTTTATGGAGGACAGGTCGGAACTGTTGACGGTGTTCCTCACGAGCAGAATGCTTACTGGGCTCAGACACGCACATACAAGGAGATGTATGACAAATTCGATCCGGCAGACCTTCGCAGGGAAGCGGTCAATAACGGAGGACACATCGCAGTGGGGGAGAGCGGCAAGGCTGAGATGATAATGGGTGATCCCGAGTATGCGGGGAACTACTGGATATACAAGTTCCGTCATCCGATAGACAAGTCTGACCGCGGATCAAGTTGGGCGAACTGGTGCAACAACATCAATTTCCCTATCATCCGTTATGCGGATGTTCTTCTGATGTATGCAGAGGCGGAGAACAGGGCTTACGGTTCTCCAAGTGCCGAGGCTTTAGAGTGTGTGAATCAGGTGCGTCGCCGCGGCTATGGCAAAGATATTAATACTCCGGATGCTTCTGTGGATCTGCCTATGAGCTCAGGAGCGGAATTCGATGCTGTGATTCTTAAAGAGCGTAGTCTTGAACTTTGCTTTGAAGGCCATAGATGGGCGGATTTGGTCCGTTTCGGGAAACTTCAGGAAGCGTATTCTTCAGTAGGCTATGATGAGAAATTCAAACCTTATTATGATCCGGTGCGCGAGAACTGTAAAGAAAAGCATTCCATTTTCCCTATTCCTCAATCAGTAATCGATGCTTCCAACGGAGCTATAACTCAGAACCCATTATGGAAATAAAAAGATTATCAATATCAATACTGCTGGCAATAACTTTAGTTCTTTCAGGGTGTGCCAGAGAGTGGATTCCTACCCCGGACCCAGATGACTGCAAATGGCATAACGCGACTCCGGAACCGGAACCGACACCTGACCCTGATCCTGAACCGGATGAGAATTGGACTGTGGTTGATGGCGCGGGATGTGCACTTGGTGAACTTAAAGTTCTGGAACAGTCTGCAAGTACTTTTATGAAAGGCTGTTGGCCGGACGGCAAGTTGATTCCAATCAAGAAAAGCAATGAATGGCAGCTGTTCTGGAGCGAAGCGACAGATGCCCTTACCATAGCAGATACGCCATATCCGGAAGATCATATATCTAAACTTACGGCGTCCGCAAAGATCTGGGGCAAGGAGTTCGTCCGCATTGACGGATTCAACGACGGCGGGTCGTGGTTCATAGGAATTTTCCCATTGGATACTAAAGGACATTATGTAGGATTCTTCCACGCGGAAAGCCATTGGACAAGCGGAAGCGGTGCCCATAAATCCATTGGCGTGGCATATTCAGATGACTATGGCAGCACTTGGAGAGATCCTCAGCCTATCCTGACGGTTTCTACCGCCAAGCCTGAAAGCGCGGCGTGGACAGGACTCGGTGACGGATGTGTAATATGGGATTCGGCGTCTTCCCGATATATCTGCTATTATCAGGCTCGTGCCAATACCGGTACAAACGCCTTATGTATGGCGGCGTCATCTGACAAGAACGGTTCTGCCGGAACGTGGAAGAAATGGGACGGTAAGGATTTCACTATAGAAGGTTGTAATTCTTCTACGGGACTCGGAGGAGATGACATAGCTGTAGACAATCTTTCTGAAACAGCGGGATGCAATCCTTCCGTGATGTGGAATACCTATCTGAACAAATGGGTTATGGTGTATGCGTCGTGGTCTAAAAGAGTTCTTATCGCATACAGTGATGATGCCATCAACTGGACAAAACCGGTCAAAATTCTCGGTTCGATAGGAGTGCCTGCCTGGTATCCTAACCTGATAGGGGACGAGGGGGATCTCACAGGCGGTGAAATTGTCAAGATTTATTGGTCTCATAATCAGGATGACAACGGAATCCGTGAAATCGGATATAGAAGCATCAAATTTATCAAAGAGTAGTTATGACAAATAAGATATTCAAGGCGTTCGGTCTTGCGGTAGTGTGTGCGATTGTGTTGTCGGGGTGTTCGAAGAAAGTGATCACAGTGAAGTATGACCCTTCTGTAAAGGACTATACGCCGCAGGTGCGTGAGATTCTCGCTTCTCATCCGGAAGGCGGAGTGACCATAAAATTCGAGAAAGGTGAATACGACTTCTACCCGGAAAATGCGGTAGAGGATTTCCTTTCGCTTTCCAATAATTGCAGCGGAGACCGCAGGATTGCATTCTATATCAATGATATGAAGAATGTCTTTGTGCAGGGAGATGAGACTTCGTTTATGTTTCACGGCAGGATAGTTCCTTTTGCTGTCAAAAATTCGGAGAATGTGAACGTCAGCGGAATTTCGATTGATTACGATTATCCTTGGACTTTCGAGGGCGAGGTTATTTCGAATGACCCGGTCAATAGAAGTTTTGTGGTCAAGGTTTTTCCTGATAATAAGTATAGAATAGAAGGCGACAGACTTTTTTTTGGAGGATATGATTGGGAATATCCTATGGGAGAAAGCATTGTGTTTGATCCTAAGACCAGACGTCCGTGGTACGATACTGCAGCCTATGAGCACGGATATTGGTCCGGGGAAATGGGCGCTAGGCAGATAAGCGATGGCGTAGTTGAATTTACTCGTCTCAGCGCACGAGATGTGCCACCTGTAGGATGTATATGGGACGACAAAGGACCTATGATGCTTAACCGCTCATATCCAGGAATCGCTATCCTGTCAAGTCGTAAAGTAAATGTTGACAATGTCCACGTGTACAAGTGCGGGGCGATGGCGCTGATGGGTGAATACTCGGAGGATATTACCGTATCCAACTTCTCCACAGCCCAGAAGGAAGGTAGCAATCGAATGATCACTTCTTCTGCGGACGCTACGCATTTTGTTGACTGCAAAGGAGTCATATTGCTTGAGAATTGCCATTTCGAGAGTATGCTGGATGACGCTACTAACGTGCACGGAGTATATATGAAGGTGGCGCAGTCAAAGGACTCCCGAACATTTACAGCCGTATTTGGACATTTCCAGCAGGAAGGCAATCATTTTGCGGACGCAGGCGACTTGTTGCGCTTTGTTGACAAGACTAGCCTTAGACCGGTTGCTGAAGCGAAACTTGCAAGCATAGACAAGTCTGACAGGAAATGTTACGAGATGACTTTTGATGAGGAACTTCCGCAGATAGCTGAAGATCCTTCTAGATATGCAGTTGAAAACACTACGCGTGGCGCGTCAGTGATCGTGCGTAACTGTGTGGTCCGTTACAACAGGGCTAGAAGTCTGCTTATCTCTACTCCGGGCGATGTGCTCATCGAGAATTGCGATTTCTCTTCGATGATGGCCGGAATCCGCATTTGCGGAGATGCCAATTATTGGTTTGAATCAGGAAATACCCGCAATGTGGTTATCCGTAACAATACATTCACTGATTTGGCTATAGGCGGACGTCAGCCTCAGGCGATTCTTCAGATTGATCCGATAATACCTAAGGAGGCGCGCGGAAATGATTATTTCTATCACGACCGCATCGTGTTTGAGGGAAATACTGTCAAGACTTTTGATAACCAAATAATTTATGCGCTGAGCGTGAAGTCTCTGGATATAAAGAACAACAAGTTCATAGACAGCGGGCTTTATAAGCCTCTTTTCCCTGAACTATCAGTGGTAGACGTGCAGTTCTGCGGTGACGTGAACATCACGGGCAACGACTTCTCCGGGTGGAAGAAAGACGCTACCATAAGCATTCATAACTGTGTCAAAGTGAATGACCAGTCCGGTGTGAAAGTCGTGGATAAACCTAATCCATATTTTTTCAAGAACTAGAATTTGCTTAAATTTATGTTTGAATAATACTTAAATATCTTCATAATCGTGAAGCCTTCATTAAATTTTAAGCTTATAATATGTGCGATACTGGCGTTTTTCTCGTCGGTATCGCTTTTTGCTGATTCTGTAATTGAACCTGATCGCACCGTCCTTTATGCCTCCAAGGACGGCGTAGACCTCTATATGGATATTTACGAACCGTCTCAAGATAAGGCAATTGAGAACGGAAAACAGAAACCGACTCTGATTCATATATTCGGAGGAGGCTTCAAGGAAGGCTCGCGTCATCAGGAATGGCTGAGGCCTTGGTTCCGGCAGATGAACAGTCTCGGCTTCAGAATGGTGTCCATCGATTACAGGCTCGGACTAAAAGACGTCAAGGGCGTAAGTGCATCAGAATTCGCTGTCCTGCTGAATAGAGCCATTGATATGGCGGTTGAGGACCTGTTCAGCGTAACTCAATACATATTGAGCCACCGTAATGAACTTGGAATTGACCCATATGATCTTGTGCTTACCGGCTCGTCGGCCGGAGCCATAACTGCCCAGCAGGCTGAATGGGAAATCTGCGAAGGAAGTCAGCCGGCATCGGTGCTCCCTGACGGATTCAATTACAGAGGAGTGATGGCCTTTGCGGGGGCTGTGCTTGTGGATGGCGATTTGCAATATGCCAAGACTCCTTGTCCTATGATGATGTTTCACGGTACGGAAGATGAGTTGGTTCCTTATGAAAAGATTGAGTCTGCAGGTGTGTCGTTTTGTGGCTCCAGCTGCATCAAGCCTGCTGCTGAAAAGGCTGGAGGTGTGGTCAGAATTTACAGATTTCCTGGGATTAATCACGCTGTGGCTGGATATATGCCTCAGACAGTGGACAAGCAAGTCGATTTTCTTCAAAGATGCGTGATGGATGGCTCTCGTGAAAGCGTTGATGCACAGATTGTTGATCCTTCGCTTCCGACATATCGGACTGACAATCCCAATGCCCTGTATGAAATAAAGGGTGATGATACTAGATGGAAAATTCTTCCTGACAGACAAGGGATAGTGCTGGATGCTTCATCTGTGGGGCTGCCGGTGGAGGACCATCTGGAGATGAGCGGCGAACAGGTGTCGTGCGTGCTCAGGTGGGGGATAGATGAGAGCGGAACATTCCGTAACGAGAAATCGTTGGTGTTCCCGATGCTCAGGACTATACCTAACAATACGCACGCTTCGCTTAACTATCGCACTTCGGTGGATATTCCGGCGTTGCTCACAGTCAACCGGCATTCACTTATAAAGGAAAAGGTGGAGACGGTTCGCATTGACGGACTGGTGGAGGTTACCAGCCTGTGGTCAAAGTCAAATGCGTTCATCGGCGTAGGAAACGGCAAGACAGAGACTGCTTGCATCAGGATGATCCGCACGATATTCCCGTCAACCACGTCTGCGGCGGTATGCGAAAAGTTTGTCATTAAAAATGTGACAGCAGACAACCTTCTTCTGACTGTTCCCGAATTTTGCGAGGTGACTTCTACTGATCCGTATGCCGGAGTTGACGGCACTTATCTGATCAGGACCGAGATTGATGAACCTTGGACAGGGTGGCTCGCACCGGGAGAAGAACACCGTTTTGCGGTAATTTATCAGGCATATCGCGAGAAAGGAGGAGAAACTCCGGCGGTGCTTGACGTTGAAGATGAATTGGCGTTACGGGATGCTCTTGTGCACAAGATTGATTCTTCGCTTGTTCTTGAAACTCCTGATTCCGTACTGAATGAACTTTTCCGATTCTCTAAGATACGTGCCTGCGAAAGCATTTACCGCACCAAAGGCGGCCTGATGCACTCTCCGGGCGGGGAAAGTTATTATGCCGCCATCTGGGCGAACGACCAGGCCGAGTATGTCAACCCTTTCTTCCCGTTTGTAGGCTATGACAAGGCCAATGAATCGGCTCTCAATTCGTTCAGGCTATTCGCCCGTTATATGAATGACGAGTACAAGCCTCTGCCAAGTTCCATCATTGCCGAAGGCGACGATATCTGGAACGGCAAAGGAGACAGGGGCGATGCCGCGATGATTGCATACGGAGCGGCAAGATACGCTCTTGAGTGCGGGGATGTTTCACAGGCGC
This sequence comes from Butyricicoccaceae bacterium, assembly GCA_963654225.1. Lineage (GTDB taxonomy): Bacteria > Bacteroidota > Bacteroidia > Bacteroidales > UBA932 > Cryptobacteroides. The sequence goes on from CAVKAQ010000016.1 coordinate 8,266, forward strand.
AGCAGCTTTGGCCTCTGATAAAGTGGTGTCTGGAATACTGCAGAAGGAATCTCAATTCTCAAGGAGTCGTGCGTTCCGATACAGATGAACTTGAAAACAGATTTGAGTCAGGAAATGCCAATCTGTGTACTTCTACACTATATTATGATGCGTTGATCTCAGCGTCATATCTGTGCCGGGAATTGGGCTTAAGTGGTTCGACTGCATCGCAATACCGCAAGCAGGCCGGTGAACTTGAAAAGTCTATTGAGAAGTATTTCGGAGCGGATATGGCTGGATATCACACATATCGTTATTATGACGGAAATACTCTGCTGCGCTCTTGGATATGTATGCCTCTTATTGCCGGCATTACGACGCGTGCCGCAGGGACGTCTGCCGCATTGCTTGGACCGGAGTTGATGTCGGAGAACGGTTGTCTTACCCAGCAGGGGAGCGATGTTTTCTGGGACAGGTCCACTCTGTATGCTTTCAGGGGAATTCTTTATTCCGGAAATACACGTGATGTGCTTCCGCTGCTGGAGCATTATTCCGCCAAAAGGCTTCTTGGAGACCACGTCCCTTATGCGGTGGAGGCTTGGCCGGAAGGCTCTCAAAGACATCTCGCTGCGGAAAGCGGACTTTACTGCCGAGTCTTTACGGAAGGGCTTTTCGGAATACGGCCGACCGGACTGCATTCATTCACTATGAAACCTTCTCTGCCGGATGGATGGGATTCCTGCTCGATGAGACACTGCAAGGCTTTCGGTGCTGATTTCGACGTGACACTCTATAGAACTGCGGAAGGCACAGTGAATGTGAGGATTTACGACCATCGTTCCGGTGCATCTCGCATTCTCCGCCCTGACCGCAATGGCTCAGTAGCAGTGGAACTCTAGTTAAATCGGCCTGAAAAGGCGATTTTCTTCGCGCATATTTATAATTGTTTTGCAGCAGAGAGTTGTCGCTGAATATAATTGTCTTGCGATAAGTGGTTGATTTTCTGTGGTGTTGTCGCAAAGGTAAGATGTAAAGATAGTCCGCTTGTGGAGCGCGGTTGACCTTCTTTGAGGATGCCCAATTGATTGCGGGAAAATTGTTATATTCGCCGGACGAAATTTGAAACAGTTATGATTGCTCTCTTTGACTTTGACGGCGTGGTGATGAATACCGAGATTCATTATTCCCGCTTCTGGAATAGTGTCGGTGAAAGGTATCTGAATCGCGATGATTTCAACTCCTGCATCAAGGGTCAGACATTGAAACATATATTCACTTATTTTGAGGGGCGTGATGCTGATAAAGCGGCTATTACAGAAGAACTTGACGAGTTTGAAAGAAATATGCCGTATGAGGAAGTCCCGGGCGCGTTCAAGTTTATCAGAAGTCTAAGAGAGGCTGACGTACCTGTAGCCGTGGTCACGAGTTCTTCAGCGAAGAAAATGGAAAACGTCTATCTTCATCATCCGGATTTCAAAGAGCTTGTAGGCAATATATTTACGGCTGAGAATGTCACGAAGTCGAAGCCTGACCCGGAATGTTTCCTTAAGGCGATGAGTAAACTCGGCGGGACGCCTCAGACAACTGTCATATTCGAGGACTCTGTCAATGGACTTAAGGCTGCGAAGGCTACGGGCGCGAAAGTGGTCGGTCTGGTTACTTCAAATCCTGAGTCTGTGGTTGCGGCTTATGCCGATATATGCGTCAATGATTTTACTCATCTGTCGCTGGACGATGTGAAAAAACTTCTCTGATTCTCAATGGAAAGGTTGGTTGAATGTGTTCCGAACTATAGCGAAGGGCGTGACAAAAGTGTCATAGATGCTATTGTCAATTCTATTTCAGTTGCCAAAGTGAAGACTGCAAGTGGAGAAGCGTCGGTGAAAGTGCTGAATGTCGATTCTGGAGAGGCTGCAAACCGGACGGTGGTGACTTTTGTCGGTAGCCCTGAAGCGGTGGTTGAGGCCGCGTTCTGCGGAGCGAAAACTGCCTGCGAACATATAGATATGAGACGGCATCACGGCGTGCATCCGCGTACCGGAGCAGTCGATGTGCTCCCGATTATTCCTATTTCAGGGATTTCGCTTGAAGAATGCGCAGAGCTGGCCAGGGGATTGGCCAAGAGGATGTTAGAGGAACTCGGAGTGCCGTGCTATTGCTATGAAGCCTCAGCGTTCAAACCTGAAAGGAAGAGACTCGAGGTATGCCGTGCCGGAGAGTATGAGTCCCTTGCAGCGAAAATTGCGAATCCGGAGACCCGTCCGGACTTCAGCCCTGAAAAATACAATGATACCGTGGCTAGGACCGGTGCATCGACTGTAGGCGCAAGAAAGTTCCTTATTGCTGTGAATTTCAATCTGAATACATCGTCTGTCAGTGTTGCAAAGTCCATAGCCGGTGTCGTAAGGGAATCCGGACGAATTGTAGAGGGCCACAGGATTCCGGGTACATTGAAAGGATGCAAGGCAATCGGTTGGTATATAGAGGAATACGGCATTGTTCAAGTGTCGATGAATATTACTGACATAGATGTGACGCCGCTACATATTGCATACGAAGAAGTGTGTCGGGTAGCCTCGTCTATGGGGGCGAAAGTGACCGGAACTGAAATCATCGGGCTTATTCCTAAGCGGGTTCTTGTCGAGGCCTGTCAGTTATATAGGGCGAAAAGCGGTCTTTCCTATGACGCGCCGGAATCCGAACTTATGGAAACTGCGATAAAGGCGATGAATCTGAATGATTTGTGTGACTTTAATCTCAAGTCTAAGATAATAGAGTTCCTGATGAGGGGTGAATAAAAAGCAGTCTACTGCGTTTCTCTCCTCGTCCAAATCCTCACAACCGAGAGGTTGCTCCGGTGTTGTTTTCGTCGAGGGCCTTGTATCCCATCTTTTTATTCACCCCTCATTTGAATAAGGAAAAAGCGGTCTACTGCGTTTCTCTCCTCGTCCAAATCCTCACAACCGAGAGGTTGCTCCTCTTTATGAATTTCAAAAAGTGACAGCGCCCTACGCTCAAAAACGCGGGAAAAATTCGCTCCGGGCATCTGCCACTTTTTGATGATTTTGCAGTAATAAGAGGCCTTATTCGGAGTGCTACGACCCAAGGGGTTTGGGGAATACGGTCCCCAATGGAACTTCAATTCGCTCCAAAGGAGCGAGAGTTATATTCTCTTTTACATTAAATATTCGCTCATATCTTCACCATTGGCGAGACCCTCACGTATTTCGGTCGAAGAAATGTCCACAATAGGAGCGTCGAGAAGCTGGATGTTGTAGAATCGCTTGTCTCCATCCTCCAGACTGATTTTGTCGGCATTGGAATCCGAAGAATCCAGGACATAATATGGCGGAAACTCCTTGCATTCCTCCATCAACGCCTGACGTAATTTCTTAATGTCGAACCCCTTGCGTGGATAGACGGCGACTCCGTATTCTGAAAGAAGTCTCTGGAAATCCCTCCATTTGTGTATGGAAAACAGATTGTCCGCACCGATTATCAGGGTGAAATCATTCTCCGGCTCCCTCTGCTTCAGGGCGTCCAGAGTCTTGATGGTATAGTGCGGAGGCTCCATATTGAGTTCGATGTCGTCCACCCACACATTCAGTTCAGGATGTCTCTTCACCGCTTCCACGGCAGCATCGTATCTGTCCTTCCCGGACAGAGCGCTGATTGAGTCCTTCAGGGGATTTTTCGGAGAAACTACCAGGTACACCCAGTCGAACCCTTTTTCTGTAGTAAGGTATTTGAGGATGGCAAGATGACCAATGTGAAGCGGGTTGAAAGACCCTGAATATACGGCGATTCTCATCTCGGAAGAACTTTGTGCCAGGTGGAAATGAGCGAGCTTCTATGCTTTCAGGAAGTCATCGACCAGATGCTCGGCCTCGCTGTACGCCTTTTCCAGATCGTCGTTCACCAGAATGTGGTCAAACTTGTCTGCGTATGTCATTTCCTCGGCAGCCTTCGCTATGCGTTTCTCGATTGCCTCGGGACTGTCAGTTCCCCTGTTGACCAGCCTTTTCCTTAATTCTTCGATTGACGGGGCCTGAATGAATACTGACAATGCTTTCTCACGGAAATATTTCTTGAGATTCACGCCGCCCTTGACATCGACATCGAAGATTATCACGTGCCCTTTATCCCAAATGCGTTCGACTTCGGACTTCAGTGTGCCGTAGAACGAGCCGCTGTAAACCTCCTCATATTCAACGAATTTGTCCTCGCTGATCATCTTGCGGAATTCGTCCGCAGTGAAAAAATGATATTCAACTCCATTCTTCTCCTGGCCTCTCGGTGCGCGCGACGTGGCGGAAACCGAAAATTCCATCTCCGGGTGGAGTTTGAGTATATGATTGACGATTGTGCTTTTTCCCGAGCCTGACGGGGCTGAGAATATGACGACCTTGTTGCTCATTGTCTTTGATTTGTGCAAAAGTACGTATCTTTTGAATAATATCAAATTTGCTTCAGATTTTGGCACAATTTTCTTAATTTTGCCGTGCTTTTCGGAATGGTATGCCAAATTGTCGCAAGTGCCTGCATTGGCAGAATTATTGCACGGAAAACGCACGGTGTCCGCTGAGCGGATATGGATTGAAATAATTTCTAATTTTATAGAGAATATGGTTTCTTATAAAGAATTGGGTCTTGTAAACACAAGAGAAATGTTTGCAAAGGCCGTTAAAGGCGGATACGCAATCCCTGCCTTCAACTTCAACAACATGGAACAGCTCCAGGCTATCATCCAGGCTGCCGCTGAACTCAAATCACCAGTTATCCTTCAGGTGTCAAAGGGTGCACGTAACTATGCAAACCAGACACTTCTCCGTTATATGGCAGAAGGCGCTGTAGAGTACGCTAAAGAGCTTGGCTGGGAGCATCCTCAGATCGTTCTCCACTTGGATCACGGTGACTCTTTCGAGCTTTGCAAGAGTTGCGTTGATATGGGATTCTCATCAGTTATGATCGACGGTTCCGCTCTTCCTTATGAGGAGAACATCGCTCTTACAAAGAAAGTAGTAGAGTATGCTCACAAATATGATGTTACAGTAGAGGCTGAGCTTGGCGTTCTCGCAGGTGTTGAGGACGAAGTTGCTGCTGAAGAGTCTCACTATACAAAGCCTGAGGAAGTTATCGACTTCTCTACACGTACAGGCTGTGACTCTCTCGCAATCTCTATCGGTACTTCACACGGTGCTTACAAGTTCAAACCGGAGCAGTGCACACGTGACCCTAAGACAGGTCGTCTTGTTCCACCGCCACTTGCATTCGACGTTCTTCACGAAATCGAGAAGAAACTCCCTGGATTCCCAATCGTTCTCCACGGATCATCTTCAGTTCCACAGGAGTATGTTGACATCATCAACCAGTACGGCGGAAAGCTTCCTGACGCAGTAGGTATCCCTGAGGATCAGCTTCGCGAGGCTTCCAAGTCAGCTGTTTGCAAGATCAACATCGACTCTGACTCACGTCTTGCAATGACTGCTGCAGTACGTAAAGTATTCGCTGAGAAGCCGGGTGAGTTCGACCCACGTAAATATCTCGGACCTGCTCGTGACGAGATGAAGAAGCTCTATGAGCACAAGATCAAAGACGTTCTTGGTTCAGACGGCAAAGCTGAATAAGTTGTTAAAAATATAAATTATCGGGAGGATGACTGAAAAGCCATCCTCTTTTTTTGTGTGCTGCCGTGCAAGAATTTCTGCCCTTGTGTATTTAAGATTGTGACGTCTGACAGCATTGGAAGATATCAATGGACAACGGAAAGTGTCTAAAACTTTTTAGTGTCGATTTTTATGGAAATATCTTCTGGAAGATGCAACGCTCCATTGCAGAGTAGCATCTTAGTCGTCGGAATTGCAATAAAAAGCGACAAATAGATAACGCGATAAGTATTGGCAGTATGAAAAACGTGTTGGTTGATCTCAGTAAACTGGGACGGTATAGCGGTTTCGCTGAAATAAGTGAGAATTACGGAAAATGCCTGGCGGAAATGAATATCCCTGACATTCATTTCGTTTATATGGTTCCAGAACGGTATATCGGTTATTTCGGTGATAACGTGAGCTATATCTCTTTCGAAAATCCATTGGCCGATTTGCAGTCGCTTGGGCTTAAGATTGATTTGTGGCATGCGACAGATCAATTGTTCAAGTTCAGGCCTCATCTGCCCGGGATGAAACAACTGCTGACCGTGCACGATTTGATAAATTTTCAGAAGAAGACAGGAATACATAAAATCAAACATTTCCTGAAATTCAGATGGAGAGTGCTGCATTCCGACTGTATAGCCGTCATATCAGACTATGTCAGAAAAGAATTGTTCAATTACAGGTTTGCGGACAGGCTTCCGGTAGTCGAGATTCCGAATGCGATACGTGAACTTGAAAATGCGCCACGTACAATGCCGTCTTTCGTGACGGAAAATGACAAATTCTTCTTCGCTATAGGCCAGGTGTGCCCGAGAAAGAACTTTGAGTCCATAGTAGCGATGATGCGGGAATTCCCTGAATATAAATTATACGTCAGCGGCGTATGCGATTCCAGATACGCACGCGAATTTCAGGCAGCATTGGCAGGCTCTACGGAAAAAGACAGAGTGATTATGACCGGAGGGATAAGTGAGGCCGAAAAGAACTGGATGTATGCCCATTGCGAGGCATTTCTGATGCCGAGCCTGATGGAAGGATTTGGTCTTCCGGTCGCCGAAGCGATGCGTTTCGGCAAGCCTATTTTCTGCGCTAATGCTACATCTCTCCCTGAAGTAGGTGACAGATATGCGTATTATTGGGATGACTTCGCTCCTGAAGCGATGGCTAAGGTTGTCCGTGACGGCTTGGCTTCATTCTCATACGAAACAGTCGGGTTGGAAGAGATTGAGTATTCCCGGAAATACAGTTATCAGCGTTTTACGGAAATGTATGTTGACCTATGCAAGAAAATTCTCAGAGCTGGCGAACCTTCTCTGAATAGGGCGCTGAAATCGATATTGCAGAGACCTCTGGCAACGAAACCATTGCTCAGCACATCGATGTCTGAATAGACTTGTCCGGTGCGGGATTTGAGGTTGCGGGTCCAGTTCTCTATTATGTTTGTCTTGTATAAGCAACTTTTTTTATAATTTTGGCATCTATATTGTCCGGTGACGTGTTCCCGCTGTTGCAGCAGAATGCGTCGCCAAAGCATTATTAACTGCCAAAATTTACGTATATGTCTGATACACAGAAGATTGATGCTGTGTTGACTTGGGTGAACGGAAACGACCCGGTCATAAAAGAAGAAAGAAGCAGATATCTGACAGCAAAGCACGAAGACAAGCACGAGGATATTGCTGGAAAAGACAGGTTCATACAAGCAAATGAAATCCGTTTCGCAGTAGCCTCAATTTTGCGTTTCGCCCCCTATGTGGGACGAATATTCATCGTTACCAATAAGCAGAATCCCAACCTTGACGATTTTCTCGCGTTGAATTTCCCGGACAATAAAGTTCCTATAATTATTGTGGATCAGAATACTCTTTTTGAAGGGTATGAACAATATCTGCCGGTGTTCAACAGCATTGCTGTGGAAACAATGATATGCCGTATTCCGGACCTTTCGGAGAAATTCATTTATATGAATGACGATTTCTTCTTTGCCGGTCCTTCAGTGATGGAGGATTTATTCAGAGGCGACAAGGTGGTTTGCTATTCCAGCCGAATCTGGTGTACGGGTATGCGCATTGTGAGGGCCTTGAGGGGGAGCAAGGACGGACACAAGAGATTCACTTATAAGGATTCGTTGCTGAACGGCGCCCAAATCATAGGCGCAAGACGTTTCTTCTACTTGCCTCACGAGCCGCATCCGATATTGAAGAGCGTGCTTTCGTCATATCTCGAAGCTCACCCTGAATGTATAGAACGGAATGTCCGTCACAGATTCAGAGACAATGAGCAGTTCAATGTGCAGGGATTTTTCTATGTTCTGGCGTCAAGCCAGGGCCGTCTTATCCACAAGAGCCACAGGAATGTGAACCTTATGATTCGCAGAGCTAAGAGCCCGGAATATGTGAAGAAAAAGCTTGACTGGGCAGATTCAAGAAAGGCTCTCAAGTACGGATGTATGAATGCCTTGCATTCCGCTGACCCGGTGTCCAAGGAAATGTATGAATCCTGGGTTTGCAAGAGATTGTCAATTAAGATTTGACAAGAAAGTCCTATCTTTGGGAAAAATTCAACAAAATAATGGATAAGAACAGTTACGCATTGGGTATGAGCATTGCCCACAATATGCTTCAGTCCGGAGTCAAAGAAATCTCTTTTGACGATTTTGTAGCCGGACTCAAGGCAACTCTTACAGGTCAGGAACCTGCCATTTCATATCAGGAGGCAGGTGAACTGCTTGACAAATATTTCCAGCAGCTCCAGGAAAAGCAGGCTGCAGAGCAGGCCGAAATAGCAGAGGCGATGAAGAAGGAAGGCGTGGAATTCCTCGCTGCAAATGCAAAGAAAGAAGGTGTGACCGTGCTTCCAAGCGGTCTCCAATATAAGGTCATCAAAGCAGGAACCGGACGTAATCCGGGTAAGACTAATCGGGTGAAATGTCACTATGAAGGCACATTCGTAAACGGCGAGAAGTTTGACAGCTCTTACGACCGCAAAGAACCTGCCGTTTTCGGTGTGAATCAGGTTATCGCAGGATGGACAGAAGCGCTTCAGCTGATGTCTGAGGGCTCAGAATGGCAGTTGTTCATACCTTACAACCTTGCTTACGGTGAGGCAGGAGCACCGGGCTCAATTCCTCCTTATTCGGCATTGGTGTTCAGAGTTGAACTGCTCGAGGTTCTATAAATTGTTTTCGTAGAAATATCTCCATAGCGGAGCGGCCATAAGCGATTGCTTGATCAGGTCGTTTACCATAAGATTCTTGACCTGGGAGTTGTTCAGAAGGACGATTTCCAGGTCTTCTGTATTGTCAAGATGCTGGCCTCCAAGTTTCTTGACGCCCTTTGCCACGAAGCAGTGCGAGATGTTGTTCGTGGTGCTGGAGTTGCCTGAAATGCTCATTATCTCTTTCCATTCTCCGTCCCCATATCCGGTTTCCTCCATCAGTTCCCGTTTTGCGGCTTCAAGAGGTGTTTCGCCTTTTTCTATGACACCGGCAGGTATCTCATAGCAGGTCTTGCCGAGTCCGTGTCTGTATTGACGTTCCATTACGAACTCTCCGTCTTCGGTAAGTGCAATTACATTTACCCAATCAGGATATTCAAGAACGTAGAATTCAGGGTTTTGCCTTCCGTCCGGCAGCTCGACACAATCTCTCCTTACCGTCAGCCATGGCCGGTTGAACAAGTATTCGCTTTTGAGGATTTTCCATTTGCCGTCCTCGGATATTGCTTCTTTTATGATGTCTTTCATATTGTAAAGGTAGTATAAATTTCATTACATTTGCCGGTCAGTCCTGACGCGGATGCGCAGGGGCTGAAAGAAATCTATCATTAGGAGTATAAAAACGCAGTCTGATATGCAGAATTGGTTGGAAATATTCACTCTTGTCACGGGACTTCTGTTCCTCGTCCTCGAAATACGTCAGAGTAACTGGATGTGGGCTGTGCAGATTCTTACTGGAATAACCTCTGTCATACTTTTTTATAGACAGGGGCTGTATGCTTCAATGCTTTTGAATTTATATTACATAGCCGCTGCGGTGTGGGGCGTGATAAGTTGGAGTAAGGATTCTGCATCGAATGAGAATGCTTCAGGGGCCATCCATCTGCGAAAGGTGACGGTCAAAGTTATCGTCTTCAGCGTCTTGCTTCAAGTGGTCGGGACTGCCTTGCTGCTTTGGGGACTTGAATTGCTGGGTGATCCGATGTCCGGTCTGGATGCCGGGATTACTGTGCTTAGTCTGATTGCAACTTGGTGGTTGGTAAAGACTTACAAGGAACAGTGGCTGTTGTGGATACTTGCCGATGTGCTTTATGTCTTTATGTGCTATGCCCAGGGAATGTATTTTATGTCAGGCCTCTATGCCTTCTACACCTTGTCTGCGATATATGGCTTTATCCACTGGCGCCGTAACGGTAAATTAATTGATTGCTAGTGCTTGGAAGCACTTTCTTAATTACGATGAACAGCCACGCTCCGAGGCTGTTCATTTTTACTTTTCGTCTTGAAACGTTTTTTGTTGAGAAAAGTTTTGCATTTGTCTGGAGAGTGTATAAATTTGCAGTGTTGACTTGAAATTCAGTATAAATATACAGTCAACACCCGGCCGTTCGGGTGTGCCGTCGAGGCAAGATTAAACCCGGCAGGAGCGGTTGAGGACCCCCATATAGAACGAATAGACAAGTGGAAATGAACCCTAAACAGAAGCGTCTCGAAGCGTTGAAGAAACTAATCGCTTCAAATAATGCCGGCAATCAGGATGATATCCTGTCGATGCTTTCGGCTAGCGGGTTCGTCGTGACTCAGGCTACATTGTCGAGAGACTTGAAAGAACTGAAAGTCGCAAAAGTTCCGAACGGGAAAGGCGGCTACGGCTACCGGCTTTCGGAGCAGATTGTAAAGGAAGGTGTGCGTTCCGCTTCTCAGAAACCTGTCCTCAGCGAGATGTCGAATATGCTTTCGGGAATCGAAAGCGTGGAATTCTCAGGACAGATCGGCGTGTTCCATACCTTGCCCGGTTACGCAAATATGATTGCGTCCGTGATTGATTCGTCGCTCGGCCGCGAGGTTATGGGCACGATAGCCGGTGACGACACGATTTTTCTTGCGCTCCGGGCAACCGGCGACATTGATTCAATAATGTCGCGGTTGGAAACAGTCATTCCGGGCATTTCAGCCCGACGAATTTAGGCCGGAGACCGGCCCTGTTCAGATACAATGCTTTCTGACATTGTATGAAAATACATCATCTCTGAATGGATGTATCACAAGATATCAACATTATAATTAGGAATACAAGATGACAATCGATGATTTTACAGTCGAAGTCGCGACTGAAAAACATTTGAAGTATGTGGACGAGATACTCAAGACGATTGAGGATGCCACTAAGGTGAGAGGTACGGGTATCGCCAAGCGAAATCCTGAATATGTCAAGCAGAAAATGCTTGAAGGTAAAGCGATTATAGCTATGCAGGGCGAGAATTTCGCAGGCTTCTGCTACATAGAGTCCTGGGATCACGAGGAGTTCGTGGCAAACTCAGGCCTTATCGTGAAACCTGATTACAGAGGTGTAGGACTGGCAAAGAAAATCAAGCAGACTGCATTCGCATTGTCCAGAAAGAAATTCCCTAACGCGAAAGTTTTCGGTCTGACCACCGGCCTGGCCGTAATGAAAATAAATACGGAGCTGGGATATACTCCGGTGACATTCTCGGAGCTTACCAACGACCCTGTGTTCTGGAAAGGCTGCGAAAGCTGCATCAATTTCGATGTGCTTACCAGGAATAATTATACACGCTGCCTCTGTACTGGTATGTTGTACGACCCGCATAGGGAGCATGCAGCCAATCCGGAGGAGAAGCCGAGCAATGACAAATTGCTTCACCTTTGGATGAAAATCACAGGCATATTCCACAAATCATAAAACCGGCTGCCCCTGGCAGTCATTGAATATAAATCCCCTTTCAACATCAAATATTATGGCAAAAAAAGTCGTAGTCGCGTTCAGCGGCGGTCTGGATACTTCATTCAACGTGATGTATCTCACAAAAGAAAAAGGTTATGAAGTGTATGCCGCTTGTGCGGATACCGGTGGGTTCAGCGCTGAACAGCTCAGAGAAAATGAGGAGAAAGCATATAAGCTCGGCGCAAAGAAATATGTGACATTGGACGTGACCAAGGAGTATTATGACAAGAGCATCCGCTATATGGTTTACGGCAATGTGTTGAGAAACGGTACATATCCGATTTCGGTTTCGTCGGAAAGGATATTCCAGGCTATGGCTATCGCCAAATATGCCAAGGAGATAGGTGCTGACGCAATCGCTCACGGCTCTACCGGAGCAGGCAACGACCAGGTGCGTTTCGATATGACATTCCTCGTGATGGCTCCGGGAATCGAGATTATAACGTTGACTAGGGATATGGCGCTGACACGTCAGTATGAGGTGGATTATCTCAACAAGAATGGATATTCCGCCGATTTCACGAAGCTGAAATATTCTTACAATGTCGGTTTGTGGGGAACCTCGATTTGCGGAGGTGAAATTCTGGATTCTGCGCAGGGGCTTCCGGAAAGCGCTTATCTCAAGCAAGTTACAAAGAACGGAAGCGAGACTGTGAAACTTGGATTCGAGAAAGGCCAGATTGTGAGCGTGAACGGGGAACATTTTGACGACAAGGTGAAAGCCATTCAGAAAATAGAATCCATCGCCGCGCCTTATGGAATCGGCAGGGATATGCACGTGGGCGATACGATTATCGGAATAAAAGGCCGTGTGGGATTTGAGGCTGCGGCGTCGATGCTCATCATCGGAGCGCACAAATTTCTTGAAAAATATACGCTCAGCAAGTGGCAGCAGTATTGGAAAGATCAGGTTGCCAATTGGTACGGAATGTTTCTGCACGAGAGCCAGTATCTGGAACCGGTGATGAGGGACATCGAGGCTATGCTCGAAGAAAGCCAGAGGAATGTGACCGGCACTGTCATAATGGAACTTCGTCCGTATTGCTTCTCAGCTGTCGGAGTGGATTCAGTCAACGATCTGGTCAAGACAAAGTTCGGAGAGTATGGCGAGATGCAGAAAGGCTGGACAAGCGAGGATGCCAAGGGATTCATCAAGGTGCTGTCAACTCCGTTGCGCGTGTATTATTCCAACCACAAGGATGAGGGCGAAAAACTTGAGCAGGAACTGTAGAAATTGAGTCTTGCGGAAGCCCTAGTGCTGGGCTGATAGGAGAATAAGTCTAACATAATTAGTCAGATACTTGAAAAACTTGAATGAAATACGAGTCGGCATAGCTGGGGCTGCCGGTTACACTGCCGGAGAATTGATGAGGATTCTCAAAAGCCATCCTTGCGCGGAAATAGCGTTCGCGCAGAGCGAGAGCAATGCGGGCAATCCTGTGTGGCAGGTGCATCAGGACTTGATCGGCGAGACTGATATGAAATTTACCGCTGAGCCTGACCTTAATGATGTCGATGTTATATTTATATGCTCAGGTCACGGAAAATCAAAGTCTTATGTGCATTCGTTGCCTGAGAGCTACAAAGGAAAAATAATCGATTTGAGCAATGATTTCAGGCTGGATGTCGATGCGGAAGATTTTGTCTATGGCCTGCCTGAAGCATTCAAGTCGGAAATCTGCAAGGCTTCGCATATAGCCAACCCGGGTTGTTTTGCGACCGCGATGCAGCTGGCTCTTCTGCCGATGGCAAAAGCCGACAAACTCTCCGAGGTGCACGTGACTGGCGTTACTGGCTCTACCGGTGCCGGACAGAAGCCGTCGGAAACTACGCATTTCAGTTGGCGCACTGACAATCTTTCTGTGTATAAGCCTTTTACGCATCAGCATCTCGGAGAAGTGAAGCAGACTCTTCACCGCTTGGCTCCGTCATTTGGCGACAGCTTGGATTTCATTCCGATAAGGGGATGCTTCGCCAGGGGAATATTGGTGTCAGCATATATGAAGACAGACATATCTGAAGAAGAGGCGGTCGGAATGTATGCGGATTATTACAAAGATGCTCCGTTTGTGAATGTCGTGGATATGAATCCGGACATAAAGATGGTAACGAATACCAACAAATGCGTGCTCAATGTGCATAAATATGGAGATAATCTGCACGTAATCAGTGTGATAGACAACTTGGTGAAAGGGGCTTCCGGACAGGCGGTGCAGAATATGAACCTGATTTTCGGATTACCGGAGACCACAGGCCTCAATCTGAAAGGCAACCGGTTCTAGAAATCGCTTTTGCGAGGATTTCCTGGCATCGTCGCCATAAATCGAAAATTTTTGAGAGTATGAATTTATTTGACGTTTACAGCATATTTGACGTTACACCGGTCAAAGCGAAAGGTTGCCGGATTTGGGATGACAAGGGACAGGAATATCTCGACCTTTACGGCGGTCACGCGGTGATTTCCGTCGGACACAGCCATCCTGAATATGTGGCTGCCATTACTGAGCAACTCGACAAGATCGGATTTTATTCGAACAGTGTGAAAAATCCTATGCAGGAGGAACTCGCAGTGAAGATCGGCGAGATGTCCGGACTCGAGGACTGGTCTCTGTTCCTGATCAATTCCGGTGCAGAAGCAAACGAAAATGCCTTGAAACTGGCCTCGTTCCACACTGGGAAGGACCGCATAGTGGCATTCAAGCACAGTTTCCACGGAAGGACTTCCGGTGCTGTAGCGGTTACTGACAATCCTAAGTATGTCTCTCCGTTCAATTCCCATCACTCAGTAACATTTGTTGAACTGAATGATACTGAGGCTGTTGAGGCTGAACTTAAGAAAGAGGATGTCGCTGCCGTCATCATCGAAGGCATTCAAGGTGTAGGCGGGATAAATATTCCTACTGATGCTTTCTTGAAGGATCTTAGGCTGCTTACGAAGAAATATGGCGTATGCCTGATTCTGGATGAGGTGCAGAGCGGATATGGCCGTACAGGCAAATTCTTTGCGCATCAGTGGGCCGGCATTGTACCGGACCTGATAACGATGGCAAAGGGTATGGGCAACGGCTTCCCGATAGGCGGTGTGCTGATTTCTCCGGATTTCAAGGCGACCAAAGGAATGTTGGGAACTACTTTCGGTGGCAATTATCTTGCAATGGCAGCAGCGCTTGCAGTCATTGATATAATGAAGAAGGAGAATCTGGTGCAGAATGCTTTTGAGGTCGGAGAATATCTCAAGACGAACATTCCGTCGTCTCCGCGAATCAATGATGTGCGAGGCCGTGGACTTATGCTCGGGATACAGTTCAACGAGCCTGTCAAGGAAATACGCTCGAAACTTCTGTTTGACAAACACGTGTTTACGGGAGTTGCCGGTACGGATATGGTAAGGCTTCTTGCTCCGCTGGTGCTGACAAAACAGGAGGCCGGCGAGTTTATCAAGGCGTTGACTGAAGTCCTGTAAGCTAACTGGCTTTGAATTCATTTATAACAACATAGATCGGAAATATGAAACAATTTTTACACGTAAGCGATATAGGTGATCTCAATGCGGCATTGAAGGAAGCCAAGGAGGTGAAAGCCAATCCGTTCGGATGGCAGAACCTCGGAAAGAACAAGACTGTGATCCTGGTATTCTTCAATAACAGTCTCCGCACGAGGTTAAGCAGCCAGAAGGCGGCGCAGAATCTAGGAATGAATCCTATTGTGTTGAATGTCAACGGGGATAGTTGGAAATTGGAGACTGAGATGGGCGTCATTATGGATGGCGACAAATCGGAGCATCTGCGCGAGGCGATTCCTGTCATCGGCAGCTATTGCGATATGATTGGAGTGCGTTCATTCGCCCGTTTTGAAGACAGGAATTTCGATTATGAAGAGACCATCATCAAACAGTTTATCGAGTACTCGGGCAAGCCTGTAATCAGTCTGGAGTCAGCTACAGTGCATCCTTGCCAGGCTTTCGCGGATTTGATTACCATTGAGGAGTACAAGAAGAAGTCTCGTCCGAAAGTGGTCTTGTCCTGGGCTCCGCATCCGAAAGCATTGCCTCAGGCCGTGCCTAACTCTTTCGCTGAATGGATGAATGCAGCTGATGTGGATTTTGTTATCACTTGCCCTGAGGGTTATGAACTTGCACCTCAGTTTGCTGGCAATGCGCGCGTTGAGCACGACCAGATGAGGGCTTTTGAAGGTGCAGATTTTATATATGCGAAGAATTGGTCGTCATACAAAGAGTATGGTCAGATTCTCAGCAAAGATATGAATTGGACGGTCGGAGCGCGTCAGATGGCAGTTACAGACAATGCTTACTTTATGCACTGCCTGCCTGTGCGCAGGAATATGATTGTGACAGACGAGGTCATTGATTCACCTCAGAGTCTTGTCATACCGGAGGCAGCGAATAGGGTAGTGTCGGCGCAAGTTGTTATGAAGCGAATGCTTGAAGGGCTTGAATAAAAAGCGGTCTGCTGCGTTGTTCTCCTTGCCCAAAAATTAAAAAGAGGCAGCGACCTCCGCTCAAAAACACGGGAAAAATTCGCTCCGGCCATCCGCCTCTTTTTGATGTATGTCAGATGAGATGGAAACCAATTTGGAAACCGATTTCGGAGCTTTGCGACAGAAGGGGTATCGGGGAATACTTTCCCCCATTAAACTTCTAATCGCTCCGCAGGAGCGAAGGGAGAATCAAGAGCATAAATTTAATCATATAAAGGAGTTTATAGTTAATATATGTCGTTGAATGTCATTAAAGTCGGCGGGGCGGTCGTTGAGGACCCGGCTTTGCGGAAAAGTCTTCTGGAGAAGTTTGCGTCCATTCCAAGCGATAAGGTTCTGGTACACGGAGGCGGGAGGACTGCTACCGCCGTGGCCTCAAAACTCGGCATCGAAACCAAGATGGCTGAGGGCCGCAGGATTACTGACAGCGCTATGCTTGATGTTGTGACTATGGTCTATGGCGGACTTGTGAACAAGACAATTGTGGCTGAACTTCAAGCACTTGGCGTAAATGCACTTGGACTTACGGGCGCGGATATGCAATGTGTCCTGGCTCACAAGCGCCCTGTCAAAGAAGTAGATTATGGCTTTGTGGGCGACGTGGACTCCGTGAATGCGGACGCCTTCAAGTCGCTCTTTGATGCAGGAGTGGTTCCTGTGGTTGCGCCTTTATCTTTCGCTCCTGAAGGTAATTTGCTGAATACCAACGCCGATACCATTGCAACAGAGGTGGCGAAGGCGTTGTCTGCAAGCCTTGAAGATGAAGTGACATTGACATTCTGCTTCGAGAAGAAAGGTGTCTTGAGCAACCCGGACGATGATGGCAGCGTGATTCCTGCCATTGACTATGAGAGTTATATGCTTCTACGGTCTGAAGGTGTGGTGTCAGGAGGAATGATTCCTAAACTGGACAATGCTTTCTCGGCTTTGCGAAGCGGAGTCTCTAAGGTGGTCATTACTAATGCGTCAGACTTGACACAAGGCACGATTATTACACTCTAGGTATTGCGATGACCTCCGCTTGACTATGCCTGTTGCGGTTAGTTGCGGGTGAATGTCGATATCTTGGGACGCTTTCGTTTTTACTGCATAGCCAGAGCCAAGTGTGAACGCATACTCGTGATTAAAAGTTATTGAAAATGAATATAATAGAGTTGCTGCAGAATATGGTCCGCATCCCTTCTTTCAGTAGGGAGGAAGGCAATGTCGCGGATATGATTGAACGTTGGCTGATTGACAACGGTTTCGCTCCGCATAGAAAAGGGCATAACCTCTGGCTTGACTCTGACGATATTTGCGCTCCCGATGTCAAGAATGATGGCAGGCCGGTCATTTTGCTGAATGCCCACATTGACACGGTGCATCCGGCAAAAGGTTACACCCGCGCCCCTTTTTCCCCTGATATCGAGGGTGGGACTATTTACGGGCTCGGTACTAATGATGACGGGGCATCTGTAGTCGCATTGCTGGCCGCTTGGCAGGAACTTGTATCTAAGCCTCAGTCATACAGGCTTATATGGTCGGCCACTGCAGAGGAGGAAGTTTGCGGCAAAGGCGGAATTGAACTTATCTTTCCGGAAATAGGACGTATTGATCTCGGAATAATGGGAGAGCCCACGAAGATGGAGATGGCGGTGGCGGAGAAAGGGCTGATGGTGCTGGATTGCACTTCACTCGGGAAAAGCGGTCACGCTGCCCGTAATGAGGGCGTGAATGCTATATATGAGGCGTTGCCTGATATCGAATGGTTCCGAAGTTATGTTTTTCCGAAAGTTTCGGATTTTCTCGGGCCCGTCAAGATGACGGTCACTCAGATAAATGCCGGCATTCAGCATAATATAGTTCCGGATACTTGCAGTTTTGTGGTAGATGTCCGTTCCAACGGAATGTACACCAATACGGAGCTTCTGGAGTTGATTAAATCTTCTGTGAAATGCGAGGTGCACGAGCGTTCGACAAGGCTGGGCAGTTCGCATATAGAGGAGAGTCATCCGATAGTGCGGCGCGCGAAGTCTCTTGACCTGCCGATATTCGGCTCTATGACGACCAGCAATCAGACGTTGTCGCCGTTCCCTACAGTCAAAATCGGACCTGGCGACTCCGCCCGATCTCACAGCGCTGACGAGTATGTACGCATCGATGAGATAATGCAGGGCATTGACATCTATGTCCGCCTCCTCGACGGCTTCTCTCTATAGTGGCAGAATAAAAAGAGGTCTACTGCGTTGTTCTCATTGCCCAAATCACACCGCGTACTCTGCATAAATATCATCAGAACTCACGAAACAAGTGGGTGACTAAAAAGTCAGAATAACTCTCAGAGAATTGAATATTTGGAAACAAGGTAGAGGTTGATCTCACCGAAAAACAAGAAAAAGGGGCTTGACTAATACTTTTTAGTCAGCCCCTTGTTTTGTTGTGCGAGCGAAGGGACTCGAACCCATACGCACTAGGCACCAGATCCTAAGTCTGGCTTGGCTACCAATTACAACACGCTCGCAAACCCCCTCGGAAGACTCATAACTGAAGCCCATCGCTGAAATTGGCCTTTGGAAGCTGCCGCATTCTGTGTCCGAAGGTAAGTGCAAAGTTATGAAAAACTTTTCAAATTCAGAAATATTATAGTTTCGCAGAATTCTTCAATGCGGCTTCAACCACATTGTCGATTACGAGATATAGGCGGTAGAAGGCATTGTCACCCAATTTCGAGTAGCGGCCTACCAGAGCGCGGAGTTGCGGCTCGAGATACGGCAGAGTCTTGTCCCACTCCGATGCCGAAGCATTTATGCCGTCAACCGATGACGCATAAGCCCTGAACTTCTCCGGAAGATTCAACTCATCCAGATAAGCATTCAGCTGCGTATAATCATTGATTGAGGACAACTGTTTGCTGTATTTGTCGAAAATTGACGAAGCGAAACGCATCTGAGTGGCTTTCTTGTTGCACCTTATGAAGAACCTTGTCGCGGCCGTCGTATCCATAGGCACGAACAGGTCCGGCACTATGCCGCCTCCACCGTAAACAGTACGTCCCCCGACAGTCTTATAAACCTCTTTCTTGTCCACCTTGATACTGTCCTTGTCGAACATCTCTCCGTCGGTATATCTTTTATAGATATCGTACTGATAATCATCGGAGTACGGCTTCTGAATACATCTTCCGGAAGGAGTGTAGAAACGTGCGACCGTAAGGCGTACTGCCGAGCCGTCTGTAAAATATATCGGCTCCTGCACAAGGCCTTTTCCGTAAGACCTGCGACCGACTATCACGCCTCGGTCATTGTCCTGCATCGCACCTGCGAAAATCTCGCTGGATGATGCTGAAGATTCGTTTATAAGCACCGACAAGGCCACATCTTTCAATATGCCCTTACCGTCGGCCTTATAATCCTGGCGTTTGTAATGCAGACCGTCAAGATAGACAATTTCAGCATCCTTCTCCAAGAACATATCCGCGAGGAGCAACGCCTGGTCCAGATATCCTCCCGTATTGTCGCGCACGTCGAATATCAGATGTTTCATTCCCTTGTCCAGCAAATCTTTGGCGGCAGCAGAGGCTTCCTCATAAGTCACTCTTGAGAACTTGGAAAGACGTATATACCCGGTCGTGTCATTGATCATAAACGAAGCGTCAACGCAATGCACAGGTATCTTTCCCCTCTTGATATTGAACGGAATGGTCTCGCTGCCTCTCTTTACGAGAATGCCGACTTCGGTACCTGCCTTACCCTTCATCTTCCTGACCATACTGTCCTGCGGAAACTTCACGCCGGCTATGTTGCAACTGTCCACTTTAAGGATTCTGTCACCCGGCTGAAGACCGACTTTCTCGGACGGTCCGCCAGGAATCACCTCAAGCACAATCGCGGTATCATTCGGAACATTGAACTGTATGCCTATGCCGTCGAAATTCCCGGCGAGTTCCGTTTCAGACTTCTCCAGGTCAACAGGCGGAAGATACACAGAATGAGGGTCAAGCGATGCTAGAGACGCCACTACCGCAGCATCAGTCACCTTCTTGACATTTATCGTATCCACATATCTGTTCTGGACTTCCTGAAGAATTAAGTTCAATTTGCGCCACTGCGTATAATTCCCGTCAAGCTTACGCGAGAATTTTCCGGAGACCGTAAGGAACAGAATTGTTCCGAGCGTGCCCAAGACTATGCCCAACAGCGCAGCCAGAGAATTTGACCTGTCTTTCCCGTTCATAATACAACCGTTATTCTATATCTACCTGTTCCACCTCGACGCCAGCCTTGCGCAAAAGGTCAGGTCCGTCCTGCAGCCTGTACGCATCCTTATACACCACACGTTTAATTCCTGCCTGAATAATCAGTTTGGAACACTCGATGCACGGAGATGCGGTCACATACAATGTCGCATTCTCGCTGCTATTGCCCGACTTGGCTACCTTGGTAATGGCATTAGCCTCTGCGTGAAGCACATACGGCTTGGTCACCCCGTTCTCATCTTCGCAGACATTCTCAAAACCTGACGGAGTTCCGTTGTAGCCGTCAGAAATGATCATGTTGTCCTTGACGATGAGAGCACCGACTTTACGGCGCTTGCAATATGAATTCTCGGCCCAGATGTCGGCCATCTTCAAATAACTACGGTCGAATTTTGCCATACTGTCAATATTGTTTTGAAATCATTTCACGCTGAAACACAAGGCCACGTTCACCAGAAATCGCAACCGCTCAATTAGTTACGCTGATAGAGATAGCGTTTGATGCTTCTCTTCGGAGTGCGTTCGAAATCCTCCGGCATAAACTCTATCTTGGAGAGCTTTGCGTAGTTAGGAATCTGCTTGTTGATTTCCGGAAGCGTCTCCTGAATCTTAGCCTCAAGATCGGACTTGGACAATCCGTCAAGTTCGCCCTGGTGGTAATCAGGATAAATAAGAGCCACCAACGCGCCGTGGTCCTCTATGACGAGAGAATCAACAACATAAACAATGTTATTGATAACGCCCTCTATCTCTTCCGGATAGATATTCTGACCTGAAGGTCCGAGAATCATACATTTAGAACGGCCCTTAAGGAACAGATAATTGTCCTCGTCCATAACGCCCATATCTCCTGTGCGGAACCATCCATCGTCGGTAAGCACTCCCTGAGTAGCCTCCTCGTTCTTGAAATAGCCGAGGAATACATTCGGACCCTTGACCTGTACCTCGCCCGGAACATTCACAGGGTCAGAGGAATCGATGCGGATCTGCATATTCAGCGCAGGCTGACCGCAAGAATACAGTTTTGTCTTGTTCCAATGCGCATAAGCGATGATAGGCGCACATTCAGTCATACCGTAGCCCACGGTAAACGGAAATCCGATTTTGCGGAAGAAACGCTCCACCTCAGGATTGAATGCCGCGCCACCGATAATGACTTCCTCGAAACGTCCTCCGAACGCTGTAACAAGCTCATTAAGAATCTTTTTCTGAATCACCTTATCGATGATAGGAAGATTCATTATCATCTTGTTGCGGTCAATGACCGGCTTGAGTTTGGACTTGTAAACCTTCTCGATTATGAGCGGAACCGCGATGATGACGTGCGGCTTGATTTCGGCAAATGCCTGCATTATGATTTTCGGGCTAGGCACACGGGTAAGGAAATGCACGTGCGCTCCGATTGTCATCTCGAACAGGAACTCGAACATCATACCGTACATATGCGCAGAAGGCAGCATCGAGACAATCTCCGTGTTGTTGTCAAGCTGAGGCAAAGCCTGCTTGTGAGCGAACTCTATATTTGAGAAAAGCGCGCGATAAGGAATCATTACGCCTTTTGAAAATCCGGAAGTGCCTGAAGTATAATTGATTAGCGCAAGCTCATCTGCACTGTCCTCATAATAGTCCAAATTCTCCGGACCGAAATTATTAGGATATTTGTGTCCGAAACTTTCATTCAGATGTTCGCGGACATTCGCCATCTCCTCTGTCTTGCAGTACAGGAATCCGAAAGTGTTCATCTGCACCACGACATACAGTCCCGGCATCTCCGCTTCAGAGAGATTCTCCCATATCACGTCATCTACGAAGAGGACCTTCGCTTCGGAATGGTTAACGAGATAATGTATGTTACCCGGCTTGAATTCGTGAAGAATAGGTACCGGAACCGCTCCATAAGTCAATGCGGCCATAAAACTTACGCCCCAGTTGGCCTGGTTGCGAGAGCAGATAGCCACCTTGTCGCCTTTCTTGAGACCGCACTGTTCAAAAGCGATATGCAATTTGGCAATGCGTCTGGCCACATCTCTGTAAGCGAGATCCTGGCCCTTATAATTTGACAGTGCCGGGCGATCCCAGTTTGTCTTGAAACTCTTTTCCAGAAGTTTGTTTACTGAATGAAATTCCATTTTTGATAGTTTAATTTCAAAGTTTTAATGAGCGCTCCTTGCCGTCATAGCAAAGCGCTGAAACCGTGCCGTCTTCATTTGACTTGAGCATAGCATCCGGTCGTATCATCTTATTCCCGGAAGGGTTCAGCACAGGAGCACCACCTTCCGCTCCATAAATCAGAGTACGCACGGATGTCCGCACAACCCAATACCGTTTTCCTTTCACTTTCAAAAGTTCCGGCAACGACTTTATTGTTTCGTCTGACGTAATCCCTTTCCAACCGGAAACAGGTTTTCCGTGCAGATCGTACATTCCTATTGTATTGTCAGTGTGCAGCACTTGCACCGTATATCCGTGCGCACCTGTAAAATCATAAGCGGAAGGTCCCAGGAGAATCTCCTTACCGATTTCAACCGGGAACGGCTTCACGAATCGACCAAGCCGGTCAATGAGGTATAGCTTTGAACCGGAAGCAAACAGGAACTGAATCTTACCGTTTCCGAAATAATCGATCTCGGAAACAGCACCGCATATCGGAGTCTGGAATGGGACACCCCATATTCCCTTGCCGTTCTCTTCCTTTAGGACCAGATAGTTGTTGCTCTGCTGAGAGAACAGTTTTTTCTTGCCTGTAGAACAATCAGTTACGCAGAATGGTCCCTTAGGGATGACTACAGTCGTGTCTTTCGACATAGCCGGAGCATCCGTTCTGCCTGTGAATTCAATCCGCGCCACTTCCACTGTCATCTGCGGGACATCTCCCGGAACGACCGAAAGCAGGAACGGACAATATGATATTCCGTCAAGAAGATACGGAACAGATTTGGCGAGTGTCGGAGACAGGACATTCTTGAATGATTCCGGGTCAACGCCGGGGTCATAGTAAAACTGGACAGAAGTCCCGTCTGTCTTAAGCATATCAGACTGTCCTGAAGATGAAAGCACGTCAGCCAGTTTCTTGCCTTCGGATACATTCATAAACGCTTCAAGCGTTTCCGTTTCACCGACCACCAGCCAACCATTATGATATATGAATGCAGAATCCGGCACTGCGAATGCCGAGCCGAACAGATTGGATGCGAAACCGCGATACGGGTATGGCTTCACGCCTCCGTCATAATCACGCAATTTCTTGTATTCCAAACCTTTGAATATAAGCGATACATCCTTGTTGCCAGGTCTTACAAGAAGCATTGAAGCCACACCGCCACGCATAGGCAGAGACGCCTGCACGATTTCCTTGATGTCCAATGATTTAGCCCATACCTCCGGGTCAATTCCGCACTGCTTCTTCAAACGCTGCGACTCAGTCCTGCTGTTTTTGATTTTCCCTACAGCATCCAGATATTTGTGATATTCCTGCTCATAAGAAACGACGTCTGAAATCTGGAGAGACATCGCCTGAAGCGTTCCGACCGGCAGTATAGACATAAAGCCTGCCGTTCCCGGTTTGACACCGCGATATATATTGCTGAAGTATGCCGGACTGGAAATTGACGCAGTGCATCCAGTCAGTTTCAATGACTTGGCGTCAGCATCCGCAATCTCCAGCATAGACCATTCCGCATAACTCTTGAAAAATGAGGAATATTTGCGGTATTGCTTTGACAGGAAAGAAGATGACAGTTTCGATGAATACTCGTTGTTGACAAGTATGGAAATATCTGAAGATGCCACTGCAGCAAGTCTTGCACAGGCTTCATTCCCAAGTACGGAGGTGTTGGACGAAATATTTCTCGCCGAAGAATTGACTAGCGATTCCGCCGGCGAAAACACAGCCAGCACTTTTCTTTTCAATGCCGGAGTCGAATCTTCCGAAGGACTCACCACCGAGTGGGACAATCCCAGAGTGTCAGCCAGGGCAAAAAGTTTCCACACCCCGCTCACGCTGTCCTTCGGCATTTTGCCGGAATCGACAATCATCAGAGGCTCGAGAGAACCGCTATAGTGCAGAGATATGGCCACGGGGTTGCTTTTCAAAGAGTTAAGCTCTCCGCCGTCAAGCAGAGCCCCGGCCTCTTTCAGGAATTTTTCGAATGATTTGTTGGAATCGCCACAGAACAGATTACCGACAAGATATGTACTGTCATTGAGCGCAGGAAGGACTGATTTCAGCGACCTTCCGGACATAACCATAGCCGCATCGGACGGCACTGCACAAAGAATGGGCGACTTGGAAGAAGCTTTGTCAAACGCCTCTTCCGCGGAAACTTCAGCCACGGGCTTATTCCCGGAATATAAAACCGCAACAGCCCCGATGACAATCAGGGCCAAAGCAAACAATGCTGATATGCAAGCTATTAGCGTTCTTTTATTCATTCCATTCGACATCAAACCGTGTTGCAGACCATTCAGAAACAGCACAAAACCAACGTATTCACATACCCCCAAACAGTCTCCCGGTCGTCCTCCAACGATTTAGACGCAGTCTTACAAAGATACACATTATTTAAATAAACTGAATATCAGAGGTGCTCAATGTCCTTTTTTGAACTTATTTTGCAGAATCCAGTAATGATTTTTCCGCATTCCGGACAGCATCGAAAGAAAACTCGGAGACAACTGACTGCATTTTCTTTGCGATTCTGTCGTTGCACAAATTTCCGATGGAGCCCTCGTGGGTATGATTGAGTTTGCCGTGGTACTCAAAATTACCGGCCATAATGTCCATTCCCACCTTTCTGTAGGCATCTCTGAACGGCACATTTTCCTCCTCAACCAGACGGTTCACCTCCTCGACGCTGAATGCAGGCTTGTATTTCGGGTCAGACATCAGTCCGTCGATTATCTCCATATTGCGAACCGCATAAGAGGTGATGTCCAGGCAATCGTCCAATTCGCCGAAAATCGGGATAAATACTTCTTTAAGTATCTGCATATCACGGAAATATCCGGAAGGAAGATTGCCTGTGATGAGTCTGATATCGTTAGGCGCGCCCTGAATTTTATTGCAATGGGCCCTGACAAGTTCAAACACATCGGGATTCTTCTTGTGAGGCATTATGCTGGAGCCGGTAGTCATTCTGTCCGGCAGATGGATAAATCCGAAATTCTGGCTTGCGTACAGACAGCAGTCCATCGCAAATCTGCCGACTGTCTCAGCTAGTGCGGCATACGCGAACGCTATCGCTCGCTCCGTCTTGCCACGGCCCATCTGGGCATAGACGACATTATAGTCCAAATCCTTGAATCCAAGCAGCTTGGTAGTCATTGTTCTGTCCAATGGAGCTGAAGAACCATATCCGGCTGCAGAACCGAGCGGATTCTGATTTGTGATATCCCACGCCGCCAGCATCAGCCGCATATCGTCAGACAGGCTCTCGGCATAAGCACCGAACCACAGGCCGAAAGAAGACGGCATCGCGACCTGAAGATGCGTATAGCCCGGCAGAAGCACATCCTTGTACTTCTCGCTCATCTCCTGAAGCGTCTTGAACAGCGCCTCCACCTTCTCGACAGTCTTGCGTATTTCCGCACGGGCATAAAGTTTCAGATCGACTAGGACCTGATCATTGCGGGACCTTCCGGTGTGCACCTTTTTGCCTACATCACCGAGTTTACGGGTAAGGAGCATTTCCACCTGAGAATGAACATCTTCCATATCCGGTTCAATCGTGAATTCACCTTTCTCCGCCTGCTCATGCAATCTGCGCAACTCCGGCAACAGTTTCTTCAAATCTTCAGCCGGGAGCAATCCTACCTTTTCCAGCATTGTGATATGAGCCATCGTGCCGAGAATATCATAGGGTGCCAGAAACAAATCCAGTTCGCGGTCCTTTCCTACAGTGAATTTATCGATGAGGGCATCGTCATCATACCCCTTGTCCCACAATTTTGCCATATATAAAACTTAATTTTTGCTATCTTTTCGTCTCGTCTTTGAAAGGAAAACTAATTCAGATGAACGTCATCCGCAACTTTTCTCCCAAAAGATATACGAGCCGGTTATCGCAAAGATAAGGAATCTTTGAGTAATATGACGTGAGAAGCCACTCCGTGCATCAGCCACTTTGATGCCAAATATCTCTGCCCTGTCTGATACTCAAGAACTTCTGCAAGTGAAATCAAAACACTGAAGTTCGGAGCGAATTTTTTCTGAGCGGAGAACTCAGACGTTTTGATTTCACAATGATAAAATATCGCTCTGATTCTTAATCATTTTATATATTTCACAAAACAAAAAAAAATAATAATTTTGCAAAATTTAGTTTTGGTGTTTAAGACGTTAAAGAACATAGTCCTCTGCCTTTTGTTGTTCATCAATTTTTCCTGTTCGAAAGATGGATGTATAATCCGCGTCGTTGACCCGATAGAGGAAGATGCCAGGCCAATCGTCTATTTCGTTTCCAAACAAGGTTCTTTGGGAGACATCGGTTATATGGATGCGCTTTACCGGGGCGTTGTAAGCAGTACGAATGATAACGGAATGATGCTGTCGCTGGTAGAACTGCCGACTGATGAAACCAGCATAGAAAATGCTCTTTCCTATATGATAGATTATATGCAGGACGAGGGCAAGAACCGCAGGGCACTTGTCGTGATAGCGAATGACAATCTTGAATCTCTCCTGCGCAAATACAAGGACAAGATAACCCAGGCCGACAACGTGGATTTTCTCCTGACAGAGACCGGCGACACCACTCTTTCCATTCATACGATGCGTATTCCACAGTATGGTGTATATTACCAGGCCGGCTGTGTTGCAGGCAAATGTCTGACTGACGTCAGCAGAGCTCTTGCAGTTTATGCCAACACCAACGAGCTCAGCTTGCTTGATATGGCCTTGGGATTCAGGAAAGGACTTGAGGACAGCGGCAGAGACGTCAACTTGGTTGAAACCTTTATCACAGACTCCTATGGCGGTTACGACGAAGCCGATTATGCCTATAAATTCTCTTACCAAATAGATGGCGACTACGAACTGGTACTCCCGCTCTGCGGCGGAACGTGCCAGGGCTTCTTCAGATACAACCGAGAGAACCCGGGAAAATTCTACACATTGGGAGTCGATTCCGATATGCAGCATTATTCACCCGATGTACCGTTCTCCATTGTCAAACATATTGGAGAAGCTGTGGAAATGTGGATAACACGATGGGGAAAAGGCGAAGTCATGCCTAAGCATCTGTCTCTGGGCCTGTCTTCCGGGTACACCGAGATAGTCGTATCCGACTCTTACGCGGACAAAAGCATTTCGGACGTCGCTGATGAATGTTATCAGACCGCATTAAAAATGGAGGAGGAATATGAAAGCCTTTAAAACTCTGTCCATACTTTGTGCTGGCCTCCTGGTGCTGGCCTCCTGCGCTCAAGATAAATTCATACACATCAATCCGATAACGACCACGAAGTACAAAATCGCAGTTGTGCTCCCGCTCAGCGAAACGGGCGAATATCAGACTCGTCTGAAGAGTACTGTGAATTTCGCGCTGGAGAATATGCGCAGCGCACAGAAATATCTTGCTGAGACAGGAGACAGCACAGCCGTTGATCTGGATATAGAATGGTACGATGAGGATAGCCAGAATCTTACTGAGCTTGCAGACAAACTGACGGCCCGCAAAGATATGTTTATGATAATCGGTCCGCTCCGCAATGAGAATGTGGACATATTCGCCAAACCGTGCAAGACCGCGGACATTCCTCTGATTGTTCCGTGCGCGTCAAGCGAAAATATCATACGGCGATATGCAAACATCAAATCCGGAGACAAAGCCGAGAAACCGTTCCTGTGGTCGCTATGCGAAACCGACGTGAGCCAGAGCGAGGCACTTCTTGCAAAGGCTTGGGAGTCAGGAGCAAGCAGCATCGCTTTGCTGGCACCGGATGACGATTACGGCCAGACATTCTATGAGTGGGTTCCTTTCCTCGCCACTGAACTAGGGCTGAAACTGGATATTGGAAATACCCTGCAATACACTGATGATGACCTGAAAACGAAAGCGCAGGCCGCACTTTCTTCAGGAGTCGATTGCGTAATCTGCGCAGTAGGTTCGGCCACCGATGCCAAGACAGTGCTTGAAGTCAAAGAATCCCTGAACGGAAAAGTCCCGCGCATCCTGTTTTCAAACGGCGCCCTGTCGGCATATCTGCTGAAACTTGGAGATTTGGCCGAGGGTGCGGAAGGCATAGCCCCGTATGCAGACCCTTCCACAGGATTTCAGATTGCTTATGAAGAACGGTTCGGCTATACGCCGGCCGGAGCTGAAGCCCAGGTTTATGACGCCATATTGCTTTCAGGTCTGACAGCTTTCGTGAAACAATATTCAAACACTCCTGCAACGGCCAACGAAATCCTGACGCAAATAACTTCCATCGGTGACCAGGCTTACCCTATATGGAACGAACTGGGACTGCGTTCACTTCTGGTTCTGATAAAGAACACAGGAATGTATGTCAAGCTTGTGGGAGCCAGCGGGGTGCTCCGTTTTGACTCCGAAGCCCAGACCAGCTTGTTGCAGAGTACCTACGCGCATTGGACTGTCTATGAAGGCAAATTCCTGACGATTGACTTCACAAGTTCCGACGGCAGCAACCGTACTGCATCAACTCTGGCATCTTGGAACTGGAAGGCAAAAGTGTCGGAAGACATTGAAGACCAGGACTCTCCGGTCCAATATAAAGAACTGAAGGATTCTTGGGCGCTTCTTGTTCAAGGCTCATCGGGATGGGAAAATTATCGCCATCAGGCTGATGTACTGAATGTCTATCAGATGCTCAAGTCGCAGGGATGGGATGATGAACATATTATCCTCATAATCTCAAACGACATCGCCAACAACGAAAAAAACATATTTCCGGGAGAAGTCTCCACTTCCACCTACGGCGATAATCTGTACAAAGATGCGGTTGTGGATTACTATTCCGACACCCTTACTGTCAACGATGTCAAAGACATTATGCTGGGGCGCAAGAGTGAGCATCTACCTGTGGTCCTTGATACCGACGACCAGTCAAACGTATTGGTATTTTGGAGCGGACACGGATGTCTGAAATATACCAGGAAATCAGACGGATTCATCTGGAGAGACAGCGAAATATTCTCGGACAGCGAATTTAGAGAAACGCTCGTAAGTATGAATACTCAAGGACGCTACCGCAAAATGCTTATGCTGCTGGAGCCGTGTTATTCAAGAATTATGGCCACGCAAGCCGACAACATCCCTGGAATTCTCAGTTTCGCCAGCGCGGCCGCGAACGAATCATCATTTGCGGACTTCCATTCAGCCGAACTGGGTACCTGGATGAGCGACCGGTTCTCCAACAACCTGGTAAACACGCTTTCGGAGAAGCCGGACCAGACATATAAAGAATTGTACGAATATCTATATACCCACACACTCGGTTCACACGTTTACGTGGAGAACTCCTATTGGTTCGGAAACTTGTGCAAGACGACTGTGGGTGAATTCATAACGAAAACAAACCAATAAAAATAAGACAAGATGAAAAAGATGAAATTCAATCGGTTACTTGCGATTATCGCCGTATTCGGCGTCGCAGTCTTCACATCCTGCAAAAAAGATGACCCGGAGGGCAATGATGATGAAGTCTATTATGAAATAGACCCTGACGGTATCGTCGTTTATACTACTGAAGAGTTGGCTGAACGCGTACTGGGCGGAGACGGAGCCAATGACGATGAAGACAAAAAAGAACTCCGCGAACTGTACTGGGAAAGCATAAGACGAAAAGAGGCTGAGCTCAACGAGGAACTTGGAGCAAACGGAATCTCCATGAGATATACCAGCTACAGGTACAGGTATTATTCAAAAGACCAGTTCGGCCAGCCCATTCTGCTTTCAGCCAGAGTGGGTTGGTCTCAATATTGGTTCTTCGGATGGCATAACCTTGACCCGGACAACCTCTATCTGTGGGAGCACTACACTATCACCAAGGATGCGCAGGCTCCGTCAAACGACGGCT
>CAVKAQ010000017.1:0-36995 GCA_963654225.1 Butyricicoccaceae bacterium
GCATAATTCTACCTGTTATCATCAGTGCTGGAGATGAGGTCTATGAAGGGACTTTGAAGTTTATATACAAGAAATCATTATAATTTTTTGCCACTATGAAAAGATTTAAATTCAATATATGTATGGCTGTCGTGTTAATAATATCATTGTCTTTTTATACAACGAGATGCGACAACTACGAACCTGAAAAATACTCTTCCGAAAATCCGGTAGATTTTGTATATATCAACAAGAGCGACTATACAATAAACGCATTGCTGCTTAACCATAAAACGTCTGCTTATGACACGTTATTGGATAATAAGACAACAATTAATCTTGAGCCTGGAGATAGCGTTACAATCGTGACGGATAATCCGGTAGATGGTAACGATGCCATATTTAAAGAATACATAGTAATATTCAACAACACTGAATTTTTCTGCTGTGTCGCTAGATCTAGGAGGAATCCATATGGTGGATGGGATCCGGACATTCCATTATATCCCATAAGTTATAAAATACGTACTAATGAGAATGAAAGAAAACATACTGTTTATGAATTTACGTTTACGAATAACCATTATGAAAGTATGTGTACTGGTTCGTGGGTTCATGATGAAATCTGCACCACAGAAGAAGGAGAGCGCTATTTTAAGGATTGGGAATACTATGACGGGCCGCAAAGCCAAGGCATGGGCGTAATTATTGATAGTTTAGTATGGTCTCCTTGCGATTATAATTCAACGATGCGAATAAGAGGATATCATAGTTATTATAAGTATGAGGATGCGTTGAATATTTGTCCTAAAGGGTGGAGAACACCTACTGCAGAGGAATTCAAATCGTTGATGGCTAATCATTCACAGTGGGGTGAAAATCGAGGTGAATCAGTTACTGACCCCAAAAAAGCTACGGAAGAAGGATACTGGTTTTCAGGCTCAAACAAATATTCGTTAGAGGCGCCTGCTGTTTTCTTTCCTACTCATTATCTTTGGCGTGACAACGATCTGAACGTTGGGCTATACTGGTCTGCGACAAAGGATTCAGACGGCTTAGCAAAAGCCTTCAGGTTTGACAGTTCCGGAGATATCGGGATAGTTTCAAAAGACGAATCAGATACTTATCTGCTTCGCTGCGTTAAAGATTACAATAGACGGAAATACTATTTTGGTGATTGAGTTTACGGCGTAATGCCACACTTGAACGGCACAAAAGAAGAGCGAGGATGACTGAAAACGATTTCGGCCATCCTCGCTCTTTGTATGCTTCTGATACTGAATGCTGCCTTCATACTGCAGCGGTTATGTCAAAATTGTTACAATAATTAGCAAAATAGTATTTGTTCGCCCCTTGATGACAAATTAAATTTGCAACGTTAAAATATGTATCGGAGTCTGCCGGTAAATTGGCGAAAGCGGATTCCAGCGCATTGAGAAAACAAATAACCAATATATATGTTAAATCACATTCAGTATGAAAAGTAAACTATTATCGTGCTTGATGATGTTGTTTCTTTGCATAAGTGCAATGGCTCAGAAAGTGCCCGTCACAGGTACTGTGACTGACCAGGCCGGGCCTGTCATCGGAGCAAGCGTCATCGAAAAAGGCACAACAAATGGCACTATGACTGATAACGACGGTCACTTCACTTTGTCAGTGAGCAAGGGCGCGGTGATCGAAATCTCATCAATCGGTTACAAAACACAGGAAATCACAGTCGGCACACAGTCCAACTTCAATGTCAAGCTGGCTGAGGATACACAGTTCCTGGATGAGGTCGTAGTCGTAGGTTACGGTTCAATGAAAAAGAGCGACCTCGCAGGTGCTTCAGTCTCAATGAAAGAAGCTGACTTGAAAGGCTCCATCATTTCTTCACTTGACCAGAGCCTTCAGGGACGTGCTGCCGGTGTCACTGCAGTTTCCACTTCAGGTGCGCCAGGTTCTTCATCATCAATCCGCGTGCGTGGACAAGCCACGATTAACGCGAATGCAGAACCTCTGTATGTCATTGACGGTGTCATAGTACAGGGAGGCGGAAACAAGGGCTCAGACTTCGGTCTCGGTGACGCTCTCGGAAACGGTACTGTTTCAACAATCTCACCTCTTTCCACCATCAACCCTGCCGATATCGTAAGTATGGAAATCCTCAAGGATGCTTCTGCTACAGCGATTTACGGTGCCCAGGGTGCGAACGGTGTCGTTCTCATCACTACGAAACACGGAAAGTCCGGTGAAGCCAAATTTACTTATGACGGTATGGTGGCAATGTCTCGCCAGACCGTAAGGCTTGATATGATGAACCTCCGTCAGTTCGCCCAGTACTATAATGAGATGATCGAGGAAGGTGACATCTATGAGAGCAATGCTTACTATGCCACTCCTTCGCTCCTCGGTAAAGGTACCAACTGGCAGGACGAGATTTTCCGCACAGCTTGGCAGCATCAGCACCAGATCAGTGCACAGGGAGGTTCCGACAAGGTACAGTACTATGTTTCAGGTTCATATATGGATCAGCAGGGTACAATCATAGGTTCGAATTTCAACCGTTTCTCAGTGCGTACAAACCTTGACGCGCAGCTCAAAAAATGGTTCAAATTGGGTGTCAACGCTACCTATGCCATCACAAATGATGACTTGAAACTTGCGGATTCCAATCAGGGTCTCATCTATTATTCGTTGACCACGATTCCTGATATTCCGGTTTACGATGTTGACGGAAACTATTCTTCTACAATCCGTGAGGGTTATACATCTCCAAACCCTGTCGCTCTGGCGATGATGGACGAGATTCTCCTCAAGAGAAAGAAACTCACAGGAAATATCTATGCGGAGCTTACTCCGATTAAGCATTTTACTTGGAGAACAGAGCTCGGTTTCGATATGAGCGAGTCTGACGCCAACAGATACAAACCGAAGGTTGACCTCGGAGGTTGGGTGCGCAGCCAGAACTCAATCAGCTATCAGAAGAACAGCAGTTATTTCTGGCAGTTGAAGAACTATTTGACATACAACAACCAGTGGGGCAAGCATTCCGTTACCGCGATGATCGGACAGGAGTGCTGGGAATCCCGCTATAACTATCTGAGCGGTAGCAACACTGACCTTCCTTCTGATGAAGTTCACAATGTGGCTCTCGCAACGGGTACTCCTTCCATAGGATCAGGCTTCGGCTCATCATCGATGGCTTCATTCTTCACCCGTGAGACCTACAACTACGACAACCGCTACCTCGGTACATATACATATCGTTATGACGGTTCTTCAAACTTCGGCCCTAACAACCGTTGGGCGGGCTTCCATTCAGTGGCATTGGCGTGGAGATTCTCCAACGAGAAATTCTTCGAGCCACTCAAGAGAGTCATCGACAACGGTAAACTCCGTCTCGGTTGGGGACAGACCGGTAACTCAAGCATCGGTTCTTATGCGTGGGGAGCATCCATATCCAGAATGCCTTCTGCGCTCGGTATGGGCTTCCGTCCGTCAAACATTCCTAACACTTCCATCAGATGGGAAAGCCAGGAACAGTATAACGTAGGTCTCGACCTCGGTTTCCTTGACAGCAGAATCAATCTTACCGTTGACGCATACTACAAGAGATCCGATGATATGCTTATGTCGATGCAGCTTCCTTCATATATGGGAACCCAGGGTAACGGTTCGTCCAAACTCCAGGCTCCGAAAGGAAACTACGGAAGCATTGAGAACAAAGGTCTCGAAATTACATTGGATACCCATCCGGTACAGCTCAAGGATTTCAGCTGGGACAGCAACTTCCAGATTTCTTTCAACAGGAACAAGCTGCTCAGCCTCACGGATACCGAAAATGCTTCTCTCATAGGTTACGGACAGTGGAGCGACATCGTCTGCGTATCTGAAATCGGCAAACCGTTGTACAGCTTCTATGGATACAAGGTCGCAGGTGTATATAAGGACCTCGACGATATCCAGAACTCGGCGAAACCTGCGAAATATCCTTCTGACGGAGTGTTCAGCCGCGGAAATACAGTCTGGGTGGGCGATATCAAATATGAGGACATCAACAATGACGGCGTGATTGACGAGAAAGACCGTACGGACATCGGTTCGCCTCTTCCGAAATTCACATTCGGTTGGACAAACACATTCCGCTACAAGAATATCGACCTCAGCATCTTCCTCAACGGCTCTTATGGCAATAAGGTGTTCAACTACAACGCATTGACCCTTACCCATATGAACAGCACCTGGACAAACCAGCTGCAGAGCGTCGTCTCCAAGAGAGCGCGTCTGGAGCCTATCGATGCAAGCATCGTGTATGCTGACGGCAGCAAGTGGTATGACCATATCGACAACGTGCGCGTGAAGAATCCTTCAACCAAGACTCCTCACACTTCCATCCAGGACCCTAACGACAACGATCGTATCAGCGACCGTTATGTCGAGGACGGATCTTATCTGAGAATCAAGAACATAACTCTCGGATATACATTCCCTAAGGCTCTTCTGAGCAAAGCGAAAATCGACAATCTTCGCGTCTATGTGAATATTCAGAACCTGTACACCTTTACCAAATATACCGGATATGATCCGGAGGTCGGTGCAAGTACGCAGGATTCTTCAGGTTTGACCTACGGTATCGACAACGGCCGTTATCCGTCGCCTGCAATGTATTCTTTCGGATTGAACATTACATTCTAAGATTTTGGATATGAAACTTATAAATATAATAAAAGGCTTGTCAGCAGCTGCGGTTGCCCTGTCTCTCGTTTCTTGCGAAGATTTCCTGAACCGTCCGGCAGAAGACAGCTATAACGTGGATAATTTCTATAGAGATGATTCAGAATGCGAACAGGGCGTGAATTATCTGTACAACTCTCCGTGGTATGATTTCCAGCGCGGATTCATCAAGGTCGGAGAGGTGATGTCCGGCAATATGTACTGGGGTTCAAGCCCTTATCTGGATTTCACGACCAACGGTACTGATACTGACCTAGTGAATATGTCATACTCTTTGTGGGCTGTAAACGGTCACGCAAACACTGTCATTGACAACATTCTCAATTCTGACGGCCCTACTCAGGCCTGCAAGAACAAGTGCATCGGTGAGGCGCTGACCTGGAAGGCGTTCGCGTACTTCTTTATGGTCCGCACATTCGGAGAAGTTCCTATCGTGCACAACAATACGGAGCTCATCGCAAGCGGTCAGGTCAACAAGGTGAAGAAAGTCATCCGTGCTGATGTCTATGAATATATCATAATGACATTGGAGAAAGCTATGACTCTTCTGCCTAAGACGACAAGCGGATATGCTGATTATGAGCGTATTGACTATTATGCAGCTGAGGCCCTTCTCGCCAAGGTATATCTGACCAAGGCCGGTCTTGAAGGCTCTCTTAACGCTGAAGACCTGGCATCCGCAGCAAAATATGCAAAGGATGTCATCGACAATTCAGGCAGAACATTGACTCCGAACTATGAGGATGTCTTCCGTCTCAAAGGCTTCAATGCAACAGGCGAGTGCCTTATTTCCTGGCTCTGGAAATGTGGACGTGATCCTTGGACACAGCAGAATACTCTCCAGAGTGACCTTGCAATGGTAGGTTTCGACGAGAACGGAGACTGCTGGGGCGGTTATTGCGGACCTTCAGTTGACCTTCAGGAAGCGTTCGGCTGCAAAGATACAGACAACCCTACGATGCGTGACGATTCTGATATCCGCAGACACGCGACAATGATGTTGCCGGGTGACGTTTATGACTATTTCTGGACAGACAAGACTTACTCCGGAAGCAAGAAGGGATTTGACTATCTGCGCTTCATCTATGACAAGGACGGATACGGAAAAGGCGGCCCTGGAGGAACTCTTCAGTGCAATACCGGTTCCAACAACGTGAAGAACCTCTTCGGAGACAATCAGGACCATATTTCCGCACTCGGTATCACTCCTCAGAATATGGCCAACCAGTTGCCTACCCACATTCTCCGTCTGTCAGACGTGTATCTCATTTATGCTGAGGCTGTGGTAAACACGGACAACGCTGCGGCTAAAGAGTATGTTAACAAGGTTCGCGAGCGTGCAGGTGCTGAGCCGTTGACAACCGTCACCTGGAACGACATCTGGAAAGAGCGCCGTCTTGAACTTGCAGGCGAGGGTGACCGCTGGTACGACTATGTGCGCCGTTCATACTACGACGTCTCAGGATGTATTTCCGAACTCAAGTCTCAGAAAAGGTCTTATTGGAATGGTCTTGACGATGTATGGAAGACTTGGATAGGCGAGAACTTCGACTATTCCGGAACTTGGGACGCAAGCAAGGTTACCTACAACACCAAAGATGACAATCCTAACGTAACAGCGTCAAGCTTCACACTTCCTTTCCCGACAGAGGATGTCGTATTCAACGGAAATATGGCGTCTGACGCGGAAGCTGTCCACGTTGACGTGCGTTCAGAATATCACTATAACTTCTAGTCGATACAGAATATGAAAAATATGAATAAATTTTTGAATATAATGGCGCTTTCAGCTGTTGCGGCGGTAAGCCTTGCTTCCTGCGACAGAATCGATTATCCGGATCGGTACAGAGTTTCGAACGGAACGCCGAAAGTATATTCAGTCAGATATGCGGACAGGGATCTTACCATCACCGGCGCATATATGGATGAAATCGTATGCCTCCTCGGAGATAATCTCCGCAGTATCAAAGAATTGTGGTTCAATGACCAGAAGGCTACTCTGAATACCAGCTATATCACGGACCACACTCTCATAGTGTCTGTCCCTAAGGTGCTTCCTACTGTGCAGACTGACAAAATCTATATGATCAACAACGCCAAGGACACAGTGACATTTGATTTCAAAGTGTTGCCTCCTGTCCCTGTTGTGGATGCGATGTCATTCGAATATGCTGAACCGGGCGAGACCGTGACAGTGACCGGAAACTATTTCTACGAGCCTATGACCGTGGAATTCACCGGAGCGGAAGCTACCAAGATTACCAATATCACATTCTCGTCGTTTGACGTGGTCATCCCTGACGGAGCTCTGCCAGGAAAGATTAAGGTGACAACAGAATCCGGTACGGGGCAGTCTTCATTTATGTATCAGGATGACAGAGGTATGCTCTTCACGTTCGACGATGCACGCGGAAATCACGGCTGGCACAACCAGACCATTCAGTCCGACGAGAATTCATTCAGCGGAAATTATCTGCAGCTCTACAAAGACGGCGTGGTGCTCAAGGCTGACGGTACTGACTGGGCTGATGACGGCTATCACTTCGAGTACTGGCCGGGCAACTGGAATACTCCTGAGACTTATGATGATCCTGACGGAATCGCTCTTACCCACGTGGTTGACTTCAGCGACTTCTCGAATATGACCATCAAGTTCGAGTTGCGCATCCCTTCTGACCATCCTTGGACAGGCTGCCCTCTGCAGATTATCTTCGCTTCAATCTCGAACGTGTCATTGGGTAACGGAAACAACACTTATTTCCACGATGATGCACTGTCGATTCCACGAGCACTTTATATGCCTTGGAAATCTACGGGCTCATTTGACACAGGCGGAAAATGGGTGACAGTATCTCTTCCTATCTCTACCGACTTCGTATGGTATTGGACAGGCGAGAAAGCGACAGGTTCGCTCAAGGCTGATTCATTTGCCGGTATGGAACTCTTTATGGCTGCAGGTGCCGCAGGCGGTTCATCTTGTACGCCTATGCTTCAGATTGACAACATCAGGGCTGTCCCTAACAAATAATCAGAGGAAATATTATGAAAAATATATTTAGAATATCAATCCTGTTTGCCGCGTTGACCTGTATGGTCGCCTGCGGTAATGAGGAACTGGACACTGCGCAGTACTCCAGTTCTCAGGTAAAACTGGTCTCCTATGGACCTAATCCTGTGATGCGCGGCGGTGCCTTGACATTCATCGGAAGCAATCTTGACAAGATTGTGGAGGTGGACGTTCCCGGAGTTGATCCTATCTCTACAATAGAAGTGGTGAAATCCGGCATCCAGAGCGAAATCCGCGTCGTTCTTCCTGCTGAAGGACCTGAAGTCGGCAAGATCGTGCTGAAAGCATCCAACGGCAAGACGTTTACGACAGAGACCTCTCTGGAATATACGGAACCGATTGTTCTTGACAGCTTTTCGACAGAGAATACTCCGGCTTATCCGGGAGATAAGGTTACTCTCAAGGGTGACTATATGAATCTTGTGCAGAGCGTCACTTTCGAAGGCGGCGAGTCTGTAGAAGTGACAAATATCGACAGGCACAACGCCAGCGTGATCATTCCTGCGACTGCTGTAACAGGAAAGATTATCCTCTCCGATGAGGGCGAAATCGCCAATCTCATATATTCGGAGAAAGATCTTCAGATAGGTGATCCTACTGTCTCTTCAGCGAAGGCAAGCGCCTGGAAACCGAACGGAACAGTGACGGTGTCCGGCAAGTATCTGAATATGATCAAGGAAGTCAATCTTGAGGAAGGCATTACCATTGAGACTGAAGCGCTTTCAGTATCCGAGGATTTCAAGTCGCTGACATTCTCTATCCCGAGTGAGATGAAGTCCGGTAATATTACGGCGGTAAGCTATGCAGGCAAGGAATTCGTGGCAGTAAAAGCAGAAATGGTCGTTCCTTCGGAACTTGTAGTATCTCCTGCTATCATCAAAGCGGGCGGAATCCTCGTGATATCAGGTAAAGATCTGGACGTCGTAGCTTCGGTGAAATTCCCTAACGCATCTTCAATCACAGATTTCTCTTATGAAAACGGAAAAATCAGCGTGACAGTGCCTCTTGAAGCAAGAGACGGCGAGGTTACACTTGAGATGGCCAACGGCTCTGAAGTAAGCACTAAATATAATTTGCAGGAACCGATAATCGCATCAGTGTCTCCGCTTGAGCTCAAGGCCGGAGAAAACATAATTGTAAGAGGTTCTTGCCTGGACGTGGTCAAGAGCGCGACATTGGGCGGAAAGGCTGTCGAGGTCGTTTCTAACGAAGAAGGCAATGAACTGACCATCACTACGACCAACACGTCAGTTTCTGGAAAGATTGTCCTCACGCTCTACAACGGCGAGACAATTGACCTCGATGATGAAATCACTCTGAGCTACGACTCTCTGATTATTGTGAACGAGATGCCGTCAGCTGAGCATATCGGCGCGACAGTTACTCTGAAGGGCGAGAACTTTATGCTCATCGAGAATATCTATATCGGAGAAGCTAAAGTGGTCGCTTATACTTCAAGAACCGATACGGAGATTTCATTCATAATGCCTTGGAACTCAATCGGTACATATTCAATGTATTTCGACTTGTTCAGCGGTGACCGCGAGACCTGCCCTCAGCAGATCGAGGTGCTTCTTGAGCAGAGCTTTATCGTGGCTTGGGAAGGAAATGTCGATATTACTTGGAATGACGGCGGACGAGTAATCGTACCTGCATCCAAGTTCCTCGATGTCAGTGCCGGAGCGAAACTGAGGTTCTATTATTCTTACGATGACAATACCTGGTGTCAGGCGCAACTTAACTATGGTGATTGGTCAGGCCTTGTATTCTCAGAAATAGGCTCCAATACGTTGATCCCTTCGTGCAGCTATTCTGGAAAAGGCAAAATTGACTGGTGTACCGAGGTGACATTGACAAGTGAGATTCTCGCAAACATAGAGGCTAAAAAAGGCGATTGCGAAGATGTGAAAGCTGCCGGTATAATAATCCAGGGCTCAGACATAAACTTCACCAAGGTTGAGATCGTTCAGGAAATTTCTCAGGAAGTGACAGTTTGGAAAGGCAGTGCTTATACAGGCGCGAACTATGACAACAATCTTGAACTCGGAACTGAAGATGACTGGACTAACGCCGGCATTAAAGTGGGCAGTACGATTAAAATCTATTTTACTGCAGAAAGTGAAACTGATTGGCAGATTCAACTGTTCGACGGTCATTGGAGCGGAATGACTATGCTGTTCCCTGACCAGGATGCAAAGAACCAGTTTAATGCAACCAATTCGCCTACAGCCATAAGCGACGGCTTTATCTCGTTCAAGGTTACGGACGAAGTTTATACGGCACTTACAACTAAGCAGAATTGGGGTTATGCGCTTATCTGTCAAGGTAAGGGTATAACATTCACCAAGTTTGCACTTCTGTAACTTTATTCCGGCAGCGGCTGACCCTGCTGCCGGGATCCAATTTTGAAATTAGTTTTGATACGGTTTTCAGCCTGTAACCTGATTGGCGGACGAAAATTTTTCAGAGCCAGGGGACAGAGTGAAACTAGAATATGATGTTAAAATGAAACGGATTGAATTTTTCTTGACGGTTCTTGTCGGTATCTTGTCGGTATCCTGTAGCGGAAACAAGAGCTCCGAGCCTGATACTCCGGACGCTGATGCTCCTGCGATACAGAGCATTACGCCAGACGACGGGACGGAGGTGACTTCAGATGCACTGACGGTGAAGTTTACATTCGACCAGAATGTGAAGATGCCCGATGCAAGCAAGGTGAAAGTTGACAATGACGCTGTAATTTCCAGTGCAGTGGCCTACAACAAGGATGTGACAGTGAATGTCACCGGTTTGCAGAAAGGAGTCTCTTATACATTGACAATAGCTGACGGGGCAATAAGCGGATTCAAGCAGAACCCGGCAGGCGCAATTACGTACAGATTTTCAAGAAAAGCGGACGAGGCTGACTATGACAGGAATCCTGCGTCATCTCTCACGAACTCGAATGCTTCGTCATCTGCGAAGAAACTGTATTCTTTCCTCCTTGACAATTACGGCAAGAAGTCTCTCAGCGGAGCGATGGGCGGAACAGCCTGGGAAACGACTTATGCCGATCTGATAAATTCTTCAGCAGGAAAATATCCGGCTGTGGTCGGGTTTGACTACATATTCCTGAACTGGCCTGCCAAGGCGTGGAGCGAATGTCCTGACTACGGGGATATTACACCGGTGAAGAATGCTTGGGCTGCCGGCAGTATAATACAGATAGGCTGGCATTGGTCAGTCCCTTCAGTGTCCGGAGAGACAGATATAAACAAATATGGATTCTATGCTTCAGGTAAAGGCGGCGGAAGCGGAGAAACTACGTTCGACATCAATGAAGCGTTGAAAGAAGGTACCTGGCAGAGGTCTGTGATTGACAGTCAGATAGAGAAACTCGCAGGCTATATGAAACTGCTCAAGGACGCCGGTATTCCGGTGCTGTTCAGACCGTTGCATGAGGCTGCGGGCGATTACACCTGGGGCGCCTGGTTCTGGTGGGGCAACGGCGGAGCTGACGCTTGCGTGAAACTTTGGAAATATCTCCGTGACAAACTGGAGAATACATACGGCTTGGACAATCTGATTTGGGTCTGGACTGTGCAGACCAGCAATGCGGGCAAATTGTGCACGGACCTGGAGACTGCCCGCTCCTGGTATCCCGGGGACGAATATGTGGATATGGTCGGTGCTGACTTGTATGTAACTAAAGGGACAACGCAGTCTGCCGCGTTCAAGTTTGTCAACAACTCCGTGAAAGGCAAGAAGATGGTGGTGCTGAGCGAATTCGGCAACTTGCTCGATATAGACGGTTATTTCTCCGAAGATGCTCCGTGGGGATATTTTATGAACTGGTGCAATTACGAGAACGGCACTCCTGTGCTTTACTGCAAGAACAGTGACGGCTCATACAGTTGGAACAACACGGTTGCGGATTGGAAATCAGCCCTTGCCAATTCCCGAGTCATCAATCGTGACGGAGTGAAATATTAGAGGACTTTTTGAACGCAAATCAGTTAGAATTTATATTCAATTTCGACGATATTATGAGTTCTATTAAGCATAAGATATTGATATTCGCGATGTTGCTTGCGACGGTTTCAGCGTGCGGCAAAGAAAGCGGGTCGGATAATCCTTCCAAGAAAGTTGACCTGACGGTCACTCCGTCCGAGTTGTCTTTTACATCTGAAGCCGGCAGCAGTGAAGTTAAGATAACGGCTTCTTCCAAGCCGAGTCTGGTTTCCAGTGCATCGGATTGGTGCAGGGTGTCGGCAGGAACTTTCACGGATAATGCTTGCGTTGCCACTGTGACGGTAGATGCCAATGCCTCCGAGACAGAACGCACTGCCTATATATCAGTTGTCTGCGGAAATGATAAGGTGAAGGTGTCAATATCCCAGGACGGGAAAGCTGTAGAGCCGGAAGAAGATTTCCTGGCAGAAATCACCCCGGGGACCAACGCCGCCTGGCAAATGGCGAAGAAACTTGGTCTGGGCTGGAATCTTGGAAACCAGATGGACTCGCAGAACAACGGAGTTGCGGACGAGACCTGCTGGGGTAACGAGAAAGCCACTCAGGCAACATTCAACGGCTTGAAAACCAAAGGTATCACTTCAGTGAGAATCCCTGTTACCTGGATGGGACATATAGGCGATGCTCCTGATTATAAGATCGAAGATGCCTGGATGTCGCGAGTGGCGGAGATTGTGGGATATGCCGAGAATGCAGGTCTTGTAGCCATCATCAATATCCACCACGACGGTGCGGACAGCAAGTACTGGCTGAATATCAAGAATGCTGCTTCATCTGCGGCTGATTATGAAACCATAACAACAGAATTCAAAGCTGTCTGGAAGCAGATTGCGGAGAAATTCAAGGATAAGGGGGACTTCCTCATTTTCGAAGCATTCAATGAAATTCACGACGGCGGTTGGGGCTGGGGCGCCAACCGGACTGACAATGGCGCACAGTATTCCGTAATCAATAAATGGGCTCAGGAATTTGTGAACGTAGTCAGGGCGACAGGCGGAAACAATGCCTCAAGGTATCTTGGAATACCGGGTTATTGCACGAATCCCGATCTGACTATGGAAAATCTTGTTCTTCCGACAGACTCTGCCAAAGATAAACTTCTTGTCGCTGTACATTGCTATGACCCAAGCGATTATACGCTTGAGGCGAAATATGACGAATGGGGGCACACTGCCAAGAACAATCCTGCGCCGGCAGGCGAAAAGGAAGTTGTCGCTGTGATGGCGAAACTCAAAGCCAAGTACATTGACAACGGAATTCCTGTTTATTTCGGTGAAACCGGCTGTGTGAACCGCTCGACAACAAGGCAGACCTCTTTCCAGAAGTACTATCTCGAATTCTTCTATCGTGCCTGCCGCAATTATGGCATCGCTCCGTTCCTGTGGGACAACGGGTCTCGGGATGCAGGACGCGAGACTAGCGGATTCATAGACCACGCAAACGGAGAATATATAGCAAACGGAAGCAGCATAATTCCGGCTCTCAAGGATGCGATATTCTCGGAGAAATCGGCTTATACTTTGAGGTCGGTTTATGAAAACGCTCCGCAGTAAGATGCCGCAATGGAAGGTTTTGTGATACTTTAACGAGTGCCTGACGGCTGAAAACAGAAAATTGAACGAAATGAGAAATTGTGACAATATGAAGAACTTGCTTAAATCGGCAATGCTTATGACGACCGTTGCTTTAGTCGGATGCGCCGGCAACAATCAGACAAACCCGGCATTGGATAAAGGTGCCAATGAACTTGTCAAAAAACTTTCCGAAGCGGCATCGTCCGGAAAATTCTACTATGCCCATCAGGACGCTTTGGTCTATGGACATTCCTGGAAGGTTGAGGATGCGACAGAAGATTCTTTGTCAAGGTCGGATGTGAAGGCCGTTACGGGCAGTCATCCAGGTATGGTGGGATTCGATCTTGGCGGAATTGAACTCGGAAATGATTCCAATCTTGACGGCGTGGATTTCAACCTTATGCGCAAGGCTGCAGTGAAGCACAGCGAGGAAGGAGGCATCGTGACATTCTCCTGGCACGCGCGCAATCCTGTCACGGGCGGTGATTCCTGGGACATCAGTACTGACAAGGCTGTGGAATCGGTGCTTGAAGGCGGTGACAATTATCAGACATTCAGGATGTGGCTTTCAAAGGCCGCGGATTTCATCGGCTCGCTGAAAGATTCCGAAGGAAATGTGATACCGGTAATTTTCCGTCCGTGGCACGAGAATATCGGCAGCTGGTTCTGGTGGGGCGGAAATCTCTGCACGCCAGAGCAGTACAAGTCCCTCTATGCTATGACAAGGGATTATATGGCAGGCGAAAGAGGACTCAAGAACATCATCTGGGCATATTCTCCAAATTCTGAAATTGACAGCACCTTGTATTTCAGCCGTTATCCTGGAGACGATTATGTGGAAATCATAGGCGTGGACCATTATGAATATGTGGACAGAAGCGACGAAAGCAAGACTGAGACCGAGTGCCTTGAAGCTGCAAACAAACATTATATCGAAAGACTTGCGGAGGACTTGAAATATATGGAGTCTTTTGCCAGGGAACACGGAAAACTCATCGCAGTGTCGGAGACAGGATTTGAGGGGATTCCATATTCGCGCTGGTGG
This sequence comes from Butyricicoccaceae bacterium, assembly GCA_963654225.1. Lineage (GTDB taxonomy): Bacteria > Bacteroidota > Bacteroidia > Bacteroidales > UBA932 > Cryptobacteroides. Next base: position 14,396 of record CAVKAQ010000017.1, read on the forward strand.
ACAGATGTCCTGCTTCCTGCAATCGGCGATTCACCTGTTTCATACGTTCTGACTTGGAGAAATGCTTGGGACAAGCCTGGACATTATTTCGCACCTCATCAGGATTCTGATGACGCCGACAATTTCAAGGAATTCTCCAAGAATACCAAAGTGTTGATGCTCAGGAAGTAAGACGTATGTTGAAGTGCTTGTCGCAGAATCAGACAGAAGCATCTGCGCAAGCGGAAAAATAAGAATAGAATAAATTAAAATAGCTGTAAGATTATGACTTTTGAAGAAAGACTCAGTTGGCTGAAGGCCAATCACGATAACCTGATTTCACTCAAGAATGAACCTGTATATGTGAACGGAGTTTATGAAAGATACAAGAATCCTGTGCTTACAGGTGCGCACGCTCCGCTGTCCTGGAGATATGACCTGAATCCGGAGACCAATCCTTATCTTGAGGAGAGATTCGGCATTCACGCTGCGTTCAATGCAGGTGCAATCAAATGGAACGGCAAATATGTCATGGTCGCCAGAGTTGAGGGTGCGGACAGAAAATCATTCTTCGCTGTGGCTGAAAGCCCGAATGGAGTTGATAATTTCAAATTCTGGGATTATCCTGTGACTTTGCCTGAGTATGGAGAACCTGCTGTCAATGTGTATGATATGAGGCTTACCGCTCACGAGGACGGCTGGATTTACGGAATATTCTGCGTGGAGCGCAAAGACCCTGATGCACCGGAAGGCGATTTGTCATCGGCCGTTGCGTGTGCCGGCATAGTCAGGACCAAAGATCTCGTGAATTGGGAACGTCTGCCTGACTTGAAATCAAAGTCTCAGCAGCGCAATGTGGTGTTGCATCCTGAATTCGTGAACGGGAAATATGCCTTATATACACGTCCGCAGGATGGATTCATTGATGCCGGAAAGGGCGGCGGAATCGGCTGGGCTCTCATAGACGATATGACGAATGCCGAGGTGAAGGAAGAGAAAATCATCAATTTCCGTCATTATCATACAATCAAGGAACTTAAAAACGGTGAAGGCCCTGCTCCGATCAAGACCGACAGGGGCTGGCTGCATCTTGCGCACGGTGTTCGCGGTTGCGCATCAGGACTCAGATATGTGCTGTATATGTATATGACCTCGTTGGAGGATCCTAGCAAAGTGATTGCTGAGCCTGCAGGCTTCTTTATGGTGCCGGAAAATGAGGAGTATATAGGCGATGTGATGAATGTGCTGTTTGCCAATGGCTGGATAGCTGACCCGGACGGAAAGGTTTACATCTATTATGCGTCTTGCGATACCAGAATGCACGTGGCTACAAGTACGGTTGACCGCCTTGTAGATTACTGCCTGCACACTGAGCCTGACGGATTCTATACCGGAAGGACTGTGGAGAGACTCAAATCTTTGATAGACAGTAATAAACGATATTTGTAAGTTGCCATTTATATCCCCTCAAAGGAAAAATTGGTTATAAAAAAAGTAGCGGACTTCGCTCAGAAACGCAGGAAGAATACGCTCAAAAACGCAAAAATAAAATGAAAGAGTACGGATATTTCGACGACAATGCCAGAGAATTTGTGATAACAGATCCGGCAACCCCCTGGCCCTGGATAAATTACCTCGGGACAGAGGATTTCTTCTCGCTGATATCCGGAACTGCGGGCGGTTACTGCTTCTGCAAGGATGCTAAATTCCGCCGTATCACGCGTTACAGATATAACGGAGTCCCGATGGACGACGGCGGGCGCTATTTCTATGTCAATGATGGCGGTACTGTATGGAGTCTGGGGTGGAAGCCTTGCAAGACGCCGCTGGACTTCTATGAATGTCGGCACGGTATGGGATATACCAGGATAACCGGCGAGAAAAATGGCTTGAAAGTAAGCGGACTGTTTTTCGTGCCTACAGGCTATCGCTGTGAGATTCAGAAACTTTCATTGACAAATACAGGGGCGGAGAAGAAGAATTTCAAACTGTTCTCGTTTGCGGAATGGTGTCTCTGGAACGCTGAAACTGATATGGAGAATTTTCAGCGCAATTTCTCCACCGGAGAGGTTGAGGTGCAGGGGAGTGTGATATACCACAAGACAGAATATCGCGAGCGCAGGAATCATTATGCCTTTTATGGGGCAAACGTGCCTGTTGACGGATATGACACGGACAGGGAATCATTTGTGGGATTATACAATGGCTTCGAAATGCCTCAGAATGTTCAGTCAGGCAAATGTTCGTGCTCTATCGCACACGGTTGGAGTCCGGTGGCTTCCCATTGCATAAACGTCGAGTTGAATCCTGGCGAGTCTAAAGAAATAGTATTCGTGCTCGGATATGTCGAGAATCCGGATGATAAGAAATTCGAGAGTCAGTTGAGTTCGGAGGAGTCGGAGGAGTCCCTGAGACTTGTTGAGGGCTCTCCGTTTGCAGGTCAGACGGTCACATCCTGCTCTGAACTCATAAACAAACTTCCTGCATACAAGGTCCTTGACGCATTCAGAACAGTTGAGCAGGTGAACCTTGCGTTTGAGGCTCTCTGTCGTTATTGGGATGATTTGCTGGGCCGTTTCTCGGTGAAATCCGATGTGCCGGAACTGGACAGGATGGTCAACATCTGGAATCAGTACCAGTGTATGGTGACATTCAATATGAGCCGCAGCGCCAGCTTCTTCGAGAGCGGAATCGGAAGAGGAATGGGATTCCGGGACTCCAATCAGGACTTGGTAGGTTTTGTCCATCAGATTCCGGAACGTGCGAGGGCACGGATTATAGATATTGCATCAACCCAATTCCCTGACGGGGGCTGTTATCATCAGTATCAGCCACTTACGAAGCGAGGCAATAACGGCATCGGCGGCGGTTTCAATGATGACCCTCTCTGGTTGCTGTTCGGTACGATTTCCTATATTAAAGAAACTGGAGATTTTTCGATTCTTGATGCGCAGGTGCCTTTCGATAATGTTCTCGGCAGTGAGAAACCGCTGCTTGAGCATTTGTTCATAAGCTTTGACCACGTGAACAGGCATCTTGGACCTCACGGCTTGCCGCTTATAGGCAGGGCTGACTGGAATGACTGTCTGAATCTCAACTGCTTCTCCGACAATCCTGACGAATCTTTCCAGACTACGGAGAACAAGACTCAGGGCAGCAAGGCCGAGTCTCTGATGATTGCGGGTCTTTATGTCTTTGTAGGGAAAGAGTTTGTGAAACTGCTTGATTATCTGGAGCATAATAATGAGCTTTGTACCTCATTGGCATCTTCTAATCGGAGCGGACGCACATCAGACAATGTGTCCAAGTGGGTCGGCTATATGTCTTCTACCGTGGAAAAATACGGTTGGGACGGAAAATGGTTCCTGAGAGCGTATGATTTCTTCGGCGGCAAAATCGGTTCTGCCGAGAATGTGGAGGGCAAGATATTCATAGAAAGCCAGGGATGGTGTACTATGGCACGTATAGGTGCAGACAAAGGAATGTGCGACAAGGCATTGGATTCAGCCAAGAAATATCTGGATTGCGAGCACGGAATGGTTCTGCTCAATCCTGCATTTACGAAGTATTACAAGGAATACGGCGAGATTTCGTCATATCCTCAAGGATATAAGGAAAACGCCGGCATTTTCTGCCACAACAACCCGTGGGTGATTATAGGTGAGGCGTTGGCCGGGCGTGCAGAAGATGCCTGGGCGCATTACTGCAAGATTTCACCGGCATTCGCGAAAGACCAGTCACTTCATAAGGTGGAGCCTTACGTGTATTGCCAGATGGTGGCCGGCAAGGATGCGGCTAGACCGGGCGAGGGCAAAAACAGTTGGCTTACTGGCACTGCAGCTTGGAATTGGCTGACAGTTTCGGAATATCTGCTTGGCATTTTCCCTGAATATGACGGCATTGCCATCCGTCCGTGCCTCCCGGCGTCAATAAAGACATATCACATCCACAGGCGTTTCCGCGATGCGGAATACGATATTACGATTCATAACTCGTGCTCCGGGAAGTCTCATTTTATCAAATATGAGCCCGGACATCACAGCCTTGAGATTGATTTGTAATTGATAACACACGAAAACTATGTCCATATTTTTGAACTCATTGCTTGCGATATGCTTGGCTTTGAATCCATTGTCAGTCAACGGCTCGGATGATTATTCGGCGGCGGGAAACTGTCAGCCTTGTTCTGAACTTCTCAATAATGACTGGACTTTCTCTTTGGGCAATGCTGCTTCAATGGAGGCTGATTTCACTCACGGAACCGAGTATTTCACATATTTGTGCAAGGTGAAGTCATCCGGACATAGTCATTCGCCGATTATGCCAGACTTCGACGATTCGCAGTGGCAGAAGGTAAGCCTTCCCCACGATTGGGTGGTGGACTTGCAGTACAGCGGTGAAGCGAGCCATTCTCACGGCTACAAATGTGTGGGCTGGAAGTATCCGGAGAATTCTGTCGGCTGGTATCGCAGACATATTGTGATTCCTGCGGATGACAAGGGTAAGCAGATTTTCGTTGAGTTCGAAGGCATATTCAGAAACAGTGAGGTTTTCTGCAATGGATTCTATCTCGGTCACGAGGTAAGTGGATATGTATCAAAATATTATAATCTTACTCCATATCTGAATTATGGCGGGGACAATGTGCTGACGGTCCGTTGTGACGCTTCTATTGAGGAGGGATGGTATTATGAGGGGGCGGGAATATACCGCAATGTGCGTTTGCATAAGGCGGGGCCCGTGATGATGAAGCCATATTCGTTGCGCATAAATCAGTTGGAGACTGATGGAAAGAAATGGTCGGTCAAGGACGGAACTCAGGAGATATATGTTGACAAGACTTCTGTTGAGATAGAGTATGTCTGCGCTGACGCTTCTGTGGATAGGAGCAAGATCTCCAGTCGGATAGTGATAACAGATGCTGAAGGCAATGTCGTGGACCATGCGACCCATAAATGGAGTCTCAATGACCCTTATCTTTACACATTGACTGTCAATATCTTTTATGACGGTAAGCTTTCTGACACAGTAGTGCGCCGCTTCGGACTCAGAACGCTTGAGTTCAATCCTGAAAAGGGACTGTTGCTGAATGGTGAGCCAGTGAAACTCAAAGGTTGCAATGTGCATCTCGACCACGCAGGAGTGGGAACAGCAGTGCCTGACGAACTTTGGCGTTACAGAATAGCGCGGCTGCAGGAATTCGGTTTCAATGCTATAAGAAGTTCTCATAATTGCGCATCTCCGTCAATGCTTGATTTGTGCGACGAGATGGGAATGCTGGTCATAGACGAGAACCGTCAATTCGGTATCAATGAAGAGCAGCTCAGCCAGCTTCGCAATATGATTGACCGTGACAGAAATCATCCGTCCGTCATTCTTTGGAGCGTAGGAAATGAGGAATGGGGCGTGGAGCACGACAAGGCGGGTACGGAAATCGCTTTGAGAATGAGCGAATATGTTCATACTCTGGATAATACGCGTCTGTCAACTTACGGCAATTCAGGCGGCCCTGAACTTGTCAAGGGTGTTGACGTTTTCGGATATAACTATATAGTGCAGAATCCTGTAGAGGATTATCACAGCCTTTTCCCGGAAAAATGTGCTGTGGGCACGGAAGAGACATCCGGCGCCGGAACGAGGGGAGTGTATGCTACTGTCCCGGAGAAGGGCTGGATGGTGCCTCTCAACCGTGTGGATACGTTGGGCCGAATCAATGTGATAGAGCACGGCTGGAAATTCTACAAGCAACGTCCGTGGGGCTTGGGATTGTTCTACTGGACCGGATTCGATTATCGGGGCGAGCCGAATCCTATGAAATGGCCTGCGACAGGTTCGCAGTTCGGCATATTGGATTACTGCGGTTTTCCGAAGGATGAGGCATTCTATCTCAAGGCTGCTTGGAAATCCGAACCTCTCGTGCATATCTGCGGCCCGTACAATGGAGAAGTGTGGGTTTATTCTAATTGCGACAAGGTGCGTCTCTATGCCGGAACCAAGAGTCTGGGTACCAAGCAGATGCCTGAAGATGGACATCTTGTATGGAACGTAGCCGGGCTGGAGAATGCCGGTTTCAGGGCAGTAGGATATCGGGACGGAAAACGAGTTGCCGATGATAAATATCCTTTGACGTATTCAGAGATGGAGACTGTTGCTTCCAAAACCATATTGCTCCCTGACGGTCAGGATGTTATCGTGATTGACATTTACACTTCAGAACCGGAGCTCAACATATCTGTCAAGAATGCTTGCCTTCTCGGTTGGGGTAACGGTGACCCGGGTTTTAAGGAAGTGGAGCGTCCGCAACCGGTTTTAGGTCCTGAACAGAACTTGCGGGAATTACGTGTTGATTCTATGACAATCAAACCGTTCAGCGGCTGTGCTCAGGTGCTTCTCCGCTCGATAAAAGACGCCTCCGGTGAGATCGCCGTCTCCATCGGTGACAAGTCACTCGCGTTTTCCTACTGTTTATAAAACACTCGTTGACTTCTGATTCGTGTTAATTCTGGTGGCTCCATAGGACTTCCTGTAAACTGTTGTTTTGACGATTGGGCGGAAAAGCGTAAATTTGTCATTTGGCGTGCTTGCGCCTATGGCCTGACGGCTGATTGTCAAAACTGGAACAATGATAAGTATCGAACAGATAAGAAGTCTTCACGAAAGAGTCAACGCATTGGACAAATGCCTTGATATTCAAGCTAAACGCGGTAAGGTTGCAGAACTTCAGAAGCAGACGGAGTCTCCGGATTTCTGGAATGACCCCAAATCTGCGGAAGCGTTTATGAAGAATATGAACGGTGTAAAGTCCTGGGTGACTGACTTTGATGAAGCGACCACGTTGACGGATGACTTGGATGTGCTGTATGAATTCGCCAAGGATTCGATGGATGTTACGGCTGAGGATGCCGTGGAGTCCGAAGAAATGAAGGAACTCGACGAGGCGTACGCGAAGGCTGAGAAGGCTGTGGAGGCCTTGGAACTCAAGAATATGCTTGGCGAAGAGGGTGACAGTCTCGGGGCGATACTTACCATCAATTCAGGCGCTGGCGGAACGGAGGCCAATGACTGGTCTGCGATGCTTATGCGAATGTACACCCGCTGGGCGGAACGCAACGGTTACAAAATGACCGTGACAGACCTTCTTGAAGGCGATGAGGTGGGTATTAAATCAGCTACCATACAAGTTGAGGGAGACTATGCTTTCGGCTATCTGAAAGCCGAAAACGGAGTGCACAGGTTAGTCCGCATATCGCCCTTCAATGCGCAGGGAAAGCGTCAGACGACATTCTCGTCCGTTTTTGTCTATCCGCTTGTGGATGATACAATCAACATTGAAATAAATCCTTCGGACCTGGAATGGGATACTTTCCGTTCCGGCGGTCACGGCGGTCAGAATGTCAATAAAGTTGAGACCGGCGTGCGCGTACGGCATCTTCCTACAGGCATAATGGTCGAGAATACTGAAACGCGTTCGCAGCAGGATAACCGTCAGAATGCCTTGAGAATCCTGAAATCGAGGCTGTACGATATGGAGTTGAAGAAACGCCAGGAGAAACAGGCGGAACTCGAGGGGAGCAAGAAGCGCATAGAATGGGGCTCGCAGATCCGCTCTTACGTGCTGCATCCATACAAAATGGTGAAAGACCTCAGGACGGGCCTTTCCACAGCTGACACCCAGGGAGTACTTGACGGAGATCTGGACGGATTTATGAAGGCTTATCTTATGCAGCAGGGCGGAGGAGTTGAAGCTGCGGAAGTTGAAGATATCGATTAAGAAAAGGCCCGTTTGAAATTGAGTATAACAATCAAAAAACAATAATATGGTAGAGTTTAAATACGCTCCAATGTTTCAACTCGGTGAGGATACCACCGAATATTATCGCTTGACTGACAAATATGTCTCTTTGGGCAATTTTGAAGGTCACGATATTCTGAAAGTAGAGCCTGAGGCACTTACAATGCTGGCAAATGCGGCTTTCCGTGACGTGAATTTCCTTCTTCGTCCGGCTCACAACGAGCAGGTCGCAAAGATTCTCAACGACCCTGAGGCTTCGTCCAATGACAAGTATGTGGCTTTGAGATTCTTGCGCAATGCAGAGGTTGCCGCCAAGGGTCAGCTTCCGTTCTGTCAGGATACTGGAACCGCAATTATCCACGGTGAGAAGGGACAGCAGGTCTGGACTGGATTTGATGACGCTGAAGCACTTTCTAAAGGCGTTTTCAAGACATATACGGAAGAAAATCTCCGTTATAGCCAGAACGCTCCTCTGACAATGTACAAAGAGGTCAACACCAAATGCAACCTCCCGGCACAGATTGACATCGAGGCAGAGGAAGGTATGGAATATAAATTCCTTTGCGTAGTGAAAGGCGGCGGCTCGGCCAACAAGACATATCTCTATCAGATGACAAAGGCTGTGCTCAATCCTGCGACGCTGGTTCCTTTCCTTGTTGAGAAAATGAAGACTCTCGGCACTGCAGCCTGCCCTCCATATCACATCGCGTTCGTCATCGGCGGTACGTCCGCAGAGAAGAACCTTCTTACGGTCAAGCTGGCATCTACACATTACTATGACTCATTGCCTACGACAGGTGACGAGACAGGACGTGCTTTCAGAGATGTTGAGCTTGAGAAGCAGGTTCTCGAAGAGGCTTACAAGATTGGTCTCGGCGCTCAGTTCGGAGGAAAATATTTTGCACACGATATCCGCATCATCCGTTTGCCTCGTCACGGAGCAAGCTGTCCTATCGGACTTGGCGTAAGTTGCTCTGCTGACCGTAATATCAAAGCGAAAATCAATAAGGACGGTGTTTGGATTGAGAAACTCGACGATAATCCGGCACGTCTTATTCCTGAAGAATTGCGTAAGGCCGGCGAAGGCGATGCAGTCAGAATCAATCTTGATCTCCCTATGTCAGAGGTGCTTGCGGAACTCAAGAAATATCCTGTATCAACTCGTCTGAGTCTTAACGGAACCATTATCGTTGCCCGCGACATCGCACACGCCCGTTTGAAGGAGCGTATTGACAACGGTGAGGATCTTCCTCAGTATTTCAAGGATCATCCTGTATTCTATGCCGGTCCTGCAAAAACTCCGGAAGGACTTCCTTGCGGTTCTATGGGACCTACTACTGCGAACAGAATGGACCCTTATGTAGATCTTTTCCAGTCTCACGGCGGAAGTATGGTTATGATTGCCAAAGGTAACCGTACGCAGCAGGTTACTGATGCCTGCAAGAAGCACGGCGGATTCTATCTCGGCTCAATCGGTGGACCTGCCGCAGTCCTTTCTTACGAAAGCATCAAGTCTATCGAGTGCGTTGAATATCCGGACCTCGGTATGGAAGCAATCTGGAAAATCCGTGTAGAGAACTTCCCTGCGTTCATTTTGGTTGATGATAAGGGGAATGATTTTTTCAAGCAGTACGGAATATAATCGTGACTGAATAAAAAGCGGTCTACTGCGTTGTTCTCCTTGCCCAAATCCTCACAACCGAAAGGTTGCTGCGGTGTTGGTCGCGTCGAGGGCCTTGTATCCCATCTTTTTATTCAGCCACGTTAAGTTGCATTGAATAATATATAATAAGAGCGGAGGACTGAGATTTCAGTCTTCCGCTCTTATTATATGCTGTAACGTGCCAGAAGCGACAACGCTTTTCGCTATTTCTTTTCCTGCAATTCCTTCTTTATGAGTTCGGCTTTGGCATAGCCGTCGGCAGGAGCGTTCCACATAAGACCGATCACTACGGCGCCTATTGTACCGATGATGATGGCTACAAGGAATGCTGAATCCCATCCGAAATGGTCGGCGAGATAACCGAATGTAACACCGGAAATGGCTGTGCTGGCATATCCGAAAATTCCAAGAATGCCATTGGCGGTGGCGCAGGCGTGTTTAGTTGCCTGTTGTGACGCTGCGGCGCCAAGCAGGGCCTGAGGTCCGTATATGAAGAAACTGGAGATGCAGATGAATGTCGCTGAAAGCCACGGCATATTGTCAGGTGTCTGCCAGAACAGAAGGAACGACAGCGTGGCGCCTACCGTGAAGATGAGGCAGGTCCTGTGTGCTTTGCTGTGCATGAATTTGTCGGTGAACCAGCCGGCTATCAGCATACCTGCGATGCCGCCTAACAGCTCTGACACTGCAACGATGCTGCCTGCCGTTGAGATTTCAAACCCCTTGTACTGTGTCAGGAATGTGGTTCCCCAGTCCAGAATGGTGAATCTGACCACGTAAATGCAGAAGTTGCATACCGCAAGAATCCATATAAGCGGGTTTGCGAACACCATCTTGTGGATATATGCCTTGAATGCTTCTCCTGTAAGTGCTTTATCTTCAGTGTTCTGCGCCTCTTCTTTCTCCGTCGGTTCTTCGTCCTTGTCCATATCTTCGATTTCAGGAAGGCCTACTGATGAAGGAGTGTCCTTTAGGGTGAAGAACAATGCTACGGAGCCTACAATGGCGATTGCTGCCGGAACAGCGAAGCAAAGTTGCCAGGCACTGTAACCGTAATGCTTCAACAGAAATCCGCATATTACGCTGATGAGTCCTGCTCCGATTGAATGCGACGCGTTCCAAATAGACTGCTTTGTGGCAAGCTCCGAAGGCTTGATCCAGTGGCTCATAAGGCTCATGCAAGGAGGGACTCCCATTCCCTGGAAATATCCGTTCAGCACCCATAGCGAGCCGATGATATACACGAGAGTCATCGTGGCTTTGCCGTCGGTGTCGAGCACATTGATGAACGAATTCATTGAAGGGCTGAAGCAGATGACAAGGTTGGTCAGGGCTGACAACAGCAAGCCTATGCTCATCAATTTTCGTCTGTTGAATCTGTCTGCGACGAATCCGTTGACGAATCGTGAAAAACCATATATGATTCCGTTAAGCGTGAGGAAAAGTCCGAGCTTTACCTTGGAAATTCCCAATTCGGCTTCGAGGGCCGGCATTACCACACTGAAGTGTTTTCTGACAAAATAATACAGCGCGTAACCTATCATCAGAGTGATTAGAGTGCGCCACTGCCAATAGTTGTACTTCTTTTCTGTCTGTTTGTCCATTTTATATTTCTTGTTTCGTGTCTGCGATAATTACTTGAGTTCCAAGGTCTTCAATCTTGTTTTTGAGCGATTCCTGGATGCCGGAATCCGTGATGATGATATCGATATCCTCGATATTGCAGATTTTACCGAATCCGCGTCTTCCGAATTTTGATGAATCTGCGAGAATGACTGTCTGGGCGGCTACCTTCATCATTGCATCGGTAAGCCTGGCTTCTTCGATATTGGAACAGGTGATTCCGGTGAGCAGGTCTATTCCGTCACAACCGATGTAAAGTTTGGAACAGCTGACATTGGTCAATCCGGCTTCCGCATATCCTCCTCGCACTGAAAGAGAGTTTTTGTACATGCTTCCGCCAAGCATAAAGACGTTCACATTCTCCTTGCTGTTCATCAGAACAGCGATTCCGATAGCTGGTGTTACAAGGTTGATTGTGTTGATCGGATGCAGAATTTCAGCGAATGCCGTAATTGTTGAACCGGATGCCAGCAATATGGAATCATCCTCTGTTATAAGACTTTGAGCGGCTTCGGCAATCAGTTGTTTCTCTGAGCTATGTTGAAGACTTTTTTCATCTACGCTCAAATCCATAACGCGCGGCAGAACCGGAGTTGCGCTTCCGTGTGCGCGATAAAGGACTCCCTGGCTCTCCAGGACCCTGAGATCCTTCCTTATGGTCGCCCCGGTGACGCCCAATTGCTCGGAAACGTCTTGTACGCGAATGAAACCATTTTTTGACAGTTGTTCTTTGATGAATTTGTATCTTTCGGCAATGCTTAACATAAAGTTAGCGTGTTTTTATGGGTTATACTTCGCAAAGGTAGCAATAAAATCCGTAAGCCTTTCTATAATGAATCCTGAAATTTTCATTTTCTTTCAATGCTTGTGTAATTGGCGGAAATATTGCTATTTTTGTGTGAGTTTTGCTTTTTGTGAAACGGGATATGAAATTTTATGAAAATTTTCGAAGGCTGTTCAGGTATTCGGCAGCCTGCGATGTCGAATATTTGATTTCCGATGCGTGGGATTTCGTGAATTTTCGAAGTGATTGATAACATTATAATTATAATACGAAATGAAAAGATTTTTGCTGATTATCGCTCTTGCGGTAATGTCTTTAGGCGCCGGCGCTCAAGTCAAGGTTGAGGGCGGTCCGTATCTGCAGAATGTGACGGAAAACAGTTTTACGGTAGTGTGGACTACGACAGGTCCTGCTGTGGGGTGGATAGAGTTGGCTCCTAATGACGGAACAAACTTTTACAATGTTGAGAGGCCCAAGTATTATGATCAGAGGTGTATGGGGCGTAAGCCAATCGGCACGTTGCACAAAGTGACTGTCAGCGGTTTGCAGCCGGGTACTACCTATCGTTATCGAGTAATGTGCAGGGGAGTGATCAGTCAGAACAATAGGGAGAGCATTATCTATGATTCCGGTTATGGTCTGGACCTCAAGAAGAGGCCTACTCAGGTGACTACCAAGGCTTTGGATTACAAAGAAGTGAAGTTTGCCGTCTGCAATGATATGCACGAGCATGATTCTGTGCTTCAGGTGCTTTTTAAGGATGCCAAGCATAAATATGATTTCGTCTGCTTCAACGGCGATATGACATCATCTGTTGACAGCATTCCTGTCGTGATGAGCCAGTATATGAAAAGTGCTTCCAGGCTGTTCGCTTCGGATACGCCTCTTTATCTGTGCCGCGGCAATCACGAATATAGGGGTAACGATGCCGTGAAATATCTTGACTACTATTGCACATCGACAGGAAAGACTTATTATACAGCGTCTTATGGCAAATATTTCTTCCTGTTCCTCGATTCGGGAGAGGATAAGGCGGACAGCGATATCCGCAATCTCGACATAATGTGCACTGAAAGTTATATCAAGGAAGAGGCTGAATGGCTTAAGACGGTTGTTGCGAGCGATGAATACAAGAATGCTGAAATGAAGATTGCGTTCTGCCATATACCTCCTTCAGCAAAGGGTTGGCACGGCAATATGATGGTCAGCAAGTATTTTGTTCCGCTTCTGAACGGCACCGGACTGGATCTGATGGTTTGCGCTCATATTCACAGATATAAATTCGACAAGCCTGACACCATCGGCGCTGATTTCCCGGTGCTTTGCAATCCTAACCAGGTGCGTCTTGACGGCGTGGTCAACAGCGACGGCATCAAGGTGGATATCTATGACGTTACCGGCGCGAAAATCCATAGCCTCAAATTCGACAAGAAGTAATTGATCTCCTTGATAAAATATCAAAAAGAGGTAGCGCTCTTCGCTCAAAAGCACAGGGAAAATTCGCTCCGGGCATCTGCCTCTTTTTGAAGTTCGCTGATAAACCATCATTGATCCATTCGGGCTTCTGTTGTGAGATTTATGGTAATCTGCAAACTTGCGCGAAGCGCGTATCGACTGAAGGGGTGTCGCGGAATCTGTCGAGGCCGTCGTATCGCTACGGAGAGGCTGAGCACGAAGGGTGACCTAAATGTGGAAATATATTTAATCTGTGTGGGATGAAAGATTTGAAACTGATAGTCTGCGATGCGGATGATACGCTCTGGAGCAACGAACCGTTGTTCCGAAATGCTGAACGGGAATTGGCTGTGACTCTTAAATCATATGGCTCTGAAGATGAGATAAATGCAGAACTGTTCAAGACTGAGATGGAGAATATGGCCGAACTTGGATATGGCGCCAAAGCGTTCATATTGTCGGCAATAGAAACGGCCGTAAGAGTGAGCGGGGGAAAGGTGAGTGCTGAGGAATTATACCATATCGAACAATCCGGGCGCAGGATTCTGAGAAATCCGGCAACGCCGCTTTCGGGTGTTGAAGAAACGCTGTCAAAAATCAGAAAGTCGGGTAAATACAAACTCGCCATTCTGACGAAGGGCGAATTGCTGGACCAGAACAATAAGATTGACCGTTCCGGGTTGAGGCCGTATTTTGATTACATTGAAGTCCTTAGGGATAAGACGCCTGAAGTTTATTATAGGATCTGCGATGTTTTCGGCGTGAATACGTCTGAAATGCTGATGGTAGGCAATTCGTTCCGCTCGGATATTGATCCTGTTCTCAAAGTGGGCGGTTATGGCGTTTATATCCCGTCTGACTGCACTTGGCAGCACGAGATAATCGAGGAATATGATCACTCGCATCTTTTCCGTGCCACGAAGTTCGAAGAGTTGATCGGTCTTCTTGGTCTGAATGAAGATAGGTAACCTAAAAATCGGTCTACTGAGTGTTCTCCTTACTCAAATAACAAAAAGAGGTAGCGCCCTTCGCTCAAAAACGCAGGAAGAATTCGCTCCGGCGAAGAGCAGGCAACGTTGCGGATTGCATCGAATAAAAAAAGCCCGGCGAGTGCCGAGCTTTTTTGTTTATGTATTTTCAAGATTACTTCTTGATGGAAGCTACAGGACGAACTGAGTTTCCGTTGTAGCGGTCAACGCCACCGCCGATACCTTTATATATCTCACTGCCCTGGAAGTATGTTGCGAGCTCATAGTTCATAGGAACTGATACCGTCATACTTGCTGTCCAATAGTCACCCTGCTTTTTGTCGTCAGAGTATTTGGTGGCAGGAAGGAAGATTGAGTTGCTGTTTGTCTTGCTCTTGAACTCATAGCCTTTTACGTCGTTCTTTGTGGTCCAAGATACTTCTGTGTTATTCAAAAGTTCTTTGAACTCTGTGTCGAGAGGCATGCGGCAAGGTTTCTTCCAAGCTGCTACAGCTGCATCGTCAGATGAATCGAGAGTCTGTTTTCCGTCTTTCGAGCTATATTTTGTGTAAGAGCTCTGGTCTTTACCGAATTTGTAGTTGTCAGCTGTGAACTCTGTTTTGGAAGCAGTTTCACCCCAAGCATAGTAATTGCCTGCTGCTGTAGCCTCAGAAGCGCCGAGGTTTGTCTCTGCCCAAAGCAGGCCGCTAGGAAGTCCGAGGTCAACGAACTTGTAACCGTTTACTTTGTAGATTCCGTTTCCGAGATCTTCGATTGTTGATTTCTCTTTGTGATTGTCTTTCTTGCAAGAGGTGGCTGCCATTGAGAAGCACAATGCGATAGCTGCCAGATAGAAAATTTTCTTCATTGTTTTCTGCCCTTATGTGTGTCGGGCACAACTTTTATTAATGAATAATGTAATCCTCTGATTTTGGCGTGCAAAGTTAGAAAGATTTTTCAATTATCAACAATTCTTTTGTGTTTATTTGTTTGATTTTTATAAAGATAGTGTTTGTAGCATTGTCTGGGGCGGTTCTGCTTTTTCGCTTTAATTGCAGATGTTGTTCTGCGGCTTTTGGAGAGTTGGGGCTTTACTGTGTCTTGCTTGAAATTAAAGAGAGGGGAAGATGATGGCTTTGAATAAGTGATTTCTGCTTATCTGGTGTGGGGTGGTAGTGAGGGCTGGCAGTGGTGGCTGTTACTGACAGAAGCGAATTGGAGAAGCTGAAGATGTATAAAATTCGAATGTGAAAAATTATGAGCATTTTACTGCTGTTAATTGTATATGAAATGAAAAAATCATAAATTTGTAATGAAAATTCCTTTTCGATATGAAAAGATTTGAAATAAATTGAAAAATTAAGATATGAACGAGATTAAAGAAGCTCTGGAAAGGGCGAGAGACACCAAAGCGCTTGAGTTCGGCGCCGGTGCAATGAAAAAGGTTCCGGAGATGTTCCGTCAGCTTTTCCCCGGAAAGACCGCTGTGGTGGTCGCGGATACAAACACTTACAAGGTTGCCGGAGAGACTGTTTACGGCTATCTGAAGAACTCCGGAGTGGAGACGATAGAGCCTTTTATCTTCTCGGATCCGGATCTTTATGCCGAATGGTCGTATGTTGAGCAACTGGAGGCTTTTCTGAAAGATAAAGATGTGGTTGCGGTTGCAGTAGGCTCAGGTGTCATAAATGACTTGACGAAACTTGTGTCAAGCCATCTTGGGCGCAGATATATCATTGTGGGCACTGCCGCGTCAATGGACGGATATACGGCGTACGGAGCATCCATTACTTTCGAGGGTAACAAGCAGACTTTTGACTGTCCGGCTCCTCTAGGAATGGTAATGGACCCGGCAATCGCCGCAAAGGCTCCGGAAGGGATGTCCGCATCGGGCTATGCTGACCTTATGGCGAAAGTCCCTGCAGGAGCGGACTGGATAATCGCTGATGTCGCAGGTAGCGAGGCTGTCGAGCCTTTTGCTTTTTCTCTGGTGCAGAAGAATCTTCGTGACGCGCTTTCCTGCCCGGATGCTGTCGCTGCGGGCGATGTTGAGGCCACCGGTAAACTCGCCGACGGATTGATAATGAGCGGATTCGCTATGCAGGCGATTTCGTCCAGCCGTCCTGCATCAGGCACTGACCATCAGTTCAGCCATTTCTGGGATATGGAAGGGCTCTGCTATAATGGCAAGCACGTTTCACACGGATTCAAGGTGGCAATCGGCACGCTTGTTTCCACTGCCTGTCTTGAGTATCTTCTGACAAAGGATTTGTCTGCGCTTGACGTTGACAAGTGTGTGGCTGCCTGGCCGGCTTGGGATCAGATGGAGAAATATATCAGGGAGATTTTTGCGGGCAAGCCTGGACATCTTGCAAGGGCATTGACAGAGAGCAAAGGAAAATACATTGACGGAGAGGGAATTCGCAAGCAGTTGGAGGCTGTCAAGAACAACTGGCCTGAGCTTCGTGAACGCATTAGAAAACAGATATTGTCTTACGATGAGGTTTACGGCAGTCTCAAGCGAGTGCGCGCACCTTATGAGCCTGAGATGATAGGCGTCAGCCGTGCAAAGCTCAGAAGTACATTCAGATGTATTCCTTTTATGAGAAACAGGTTTACGGGAATAGACCTTATCTATCGCGCAGGACTTCTTGATGAAGTTGAGAATGTCCTGTTCGGTAAAGGCGGCAAGTGGGAGTGCTAACATTCCGTTTTTAATGTCTTGTAAAAGAATATAAGAATAAGAGAGACAGGCTCAAAGGTAAATTAGACTCGGAGCGAAGCGACTCAAGGGGTTTGGGGAAGGTTCCGCTCCAGCTAAAATAGGCCACAAGAATGTTGCTCCCTTCTTCCGGTTTGCCCGGGTTATCTTTACTATGCGGTTTTACAGATTCTTTCCGAAAAATTCCGTGAGCTTGCCGACAGCCTGATCGACATATTCAGGGACATAATAGGTCTTGATGTGAGTCGCCCTAGGGATGAGGAAGAGCTCCTTGTTCTGTGTGCCGGTCGCCTTGCTGTAGCATTGTTCTGTCATATAGAAGGTGTCGGCGATGCTTCCGGCAATCATCAGAAGCGGCTGGTTTATGAGATACATCCCCTCGCTTGCATCGAATGCCATCAGGTCCACGAGACTGCTCTTCGTGTAGCGGAATGAGGAATTCGGGTGGGCGTGGCTCTGGAGGTAATATGCATAACCTTCACGGTAGAGGTCGAACGGAAGTTTGGCCGCCTGTTCCGATGTCACTCCGCTCATATCGCCGACATATTCAGGGGCATTGCCTTCGGCTTCCCTCTGACGTGCCGCGCAGGCATCGGAGAGGCGTGTCTGGATATCACCTATCTGTGAGTCAAGGAATCCGTTGCGGCGTACGAGTCCGGTGTTGAACATACTGAGCGTGGCCACAGCCTTGAAGCGTTTGTCGGTCTGCGATGCCTTCAGAGTGTAGCCACCGCCACCGCAAATGCCGAGGATTCCGATTCTGCCCGCATCCACACCGGGATACTGCGCGATGATGTCCGCAGCTCTGTGAATATCCTCTATTCTATATGCCGGCTTGTCGGTGTTGCGAGGGTCGCCCTCGCTGGCTCCCTGATAGGCTGCGTCAAAGGCAAGGCAGATGTATCCTGCCTCAGCCAGTCTCTGGCTGTACAGTCCTGCGACCTGTTCTTTCACACCTCCGTTAGGATGTGCCACCACAATGGCGGGATAAGTTTTTGATGCGTCATATCCCGCCGGTGTATAGACATTGGCGGAGATTTTCAGTCCGTTCAGGTCATAGGTGATGGGGTGAATATTCACTTTCCCCTGAATGTTTTCTGTAATCGCCCCGTCATAGACCAGTCCCCAAGGGTTGCTGTTGTGGCTTTTGAAATTCATTTCCTGTGCGTTTAATGTCCCGGACGCGGCAATGGCCGCAAGCAGCACTGTTGTAAATAACGTTCTCATATTCAATAAATTCTCGTGCAAAGATAACGGTCTCATTTCGACTCGGACTTACCTGTATTCCGGTAATAAATACCGCTAACGATGAAATTTCGGATTCTTAAGAATAGGCGAGCTGCCGAAGACCTCGCTCATTTCCATCGAGTCGAGTTCCGTACTGCAAAAAAAAGAGGATGACCCTTTTAGTCATCCTCTCCTTATGTTTTGAGTAAAGGTTGAATAACGCTGTATGCCGCTTTTTATTCAACCTTTATTTGAAGATTCTACTCTCCGAATGTGGCGCCAATCACGTGATTTGTCGCATTGGTGTTTTTGCTGCCACGCAGATACTCAGTGTAGTTGGACTCTGTCAGGACTGTGCCGTTAATCGAGCCGGCCACTTTGATTGGAGTGGTTGTTCCCAACTTGATCACTTTGGACGTACCGTTGAAGTAACCTGCGATTGCGCCGGAATTTGTTGCGTCTCCGCCAGTGATAGTGCAGTTGACTGTGCAACCGTCACCAGTTGTGTGTGCTGCATTTCCTATGTTTCCGATAAGACCGCCCAAACCTGTTACGGCGCTCTTTGCTGTCACAGAGCCGAGTGCGTTGCAGGTGATTATCTTATGGCCCTGAGAATGGAATCCGCAGAGGCTGCCTACAACGCATCCTGCGTCTACTCCGGATTCGGAGATGACAGCGCCTTCGTTAGTGCAGTTCTCCATATTGCCGGTACCTCCCTGAACTCCTCCGAGTCGGCATTTCCCTACGCCTGAGAAGGTGACTGCGCCTTTGTTTACACTATTCTTTGTATAAATTGTCAGAGCAGTGCTTTCAACTCCAGGCCATCCGACGATACCGCCGAGTGCGCTGTTGGCAATAGCTGAGTCATTGTAGAGAGAAATCTCACCTTCATTTGTACATCCTGTGATGTTTGTTGCATTTTGACTTGTGGCGAACCAGTCACCTCCTGATATGCCTCCAACAATAGGAATGTAGCTGACGGTAGATGCTGCACCTGAACTTGTGGCGAATTTAACTGAGACTTTACCGTAGTTGTTGGAGTTAGTGATGTCTCCGTCAGGAGCTCCTGCAATACCTCCGAAGCAGATGCGCTGCATAGTTTCTGTCGCACTTTCCATCTTGTCAACCAAGAATGTCACTGAGCCGTAGTTTTTGCCGTTTTCAATCTTGAAACCGGTGGCTCCTACTCCTACAAGTCCTCCTTCGCAAGGAAGGATTGTCTTACTTCCTACAGTTGACGAGCCGGCCAGATATTTTCCGCTCAAAGTGATGTCTCCGTTATTGGTACAATCTGTGACTTCTCCTGCGGAATAGCCTGCAATACCTCCGACAGCCACACCTTTCATTGAGTTTGCGGATGTAAGAGTAACCTTGCCGTTGTTCGTACAGCTCTTGATTGTGCCTGAAGACTGTGCGGCTATGCCCGCCATACATACTGATGACGCGAACTCGGAAGCCGAATAAGAAACGGCTGCATTGTTCTCTATCAGTTCCAGTGTTCCGGCGTTGTTCAATGTCACAGGAGCAAAGGTGGAAACTTCCGGTGTGAATGTGCAGGTCGCATCAATCTTGAGATTCATGATGGTTCCGTTCACCTTGTCGAAGAGAGCGTGGCTTGAAGACCAGTTCTTAATCGACTTGCCGTTACCGTTGAGGATACCGTTGAATTCTGAAACTGCAGGAACATTCACGTCCTTGAGGTCAAGGTCGATTGCGAGAGTGATTTCATCGGTTGCGGAAGTTCCGTCTGCACCGGACTGCATCCACTCGACAAAGTCCTCGACATTGGATATGGTCATCGGATAGGTGTAGCTTACGCTCTCTGTCTTGAATTCCTCATAGAAAGGAGTTTCAGACTCGTATCCGCCGGCCAATGCGGTAACCTTTATAATGTACTGGGTGCCGTTTGTCAGGCCTGTAAGGTTGAATTCAGGAGTTTCGGATTCAATGTAAGTATAAGTGGCGTCGCCATTTTTCTTGTAGCCGAGCTTGTAGCTCTGAGCCTGGCTCTGCGCCTCGAATACAAATGAAGCCTTGGTCTTGCCGATTTCCTGGCTCTTGAGTATAGGAGTGGTGAGTGTTGGGATACCATAAGAAACGACCTTCACGACAACTTCTCTCAAGAGGAAGCGCTGGTTGCCGGTCTTTCCGTCCGGGCGGATTGCGCCGATACCGATACGTGTGCCAGGTGCAACATTGTTGATGTTGACGCTTCTGGTTTCCCAGGAAGGAGTCTTGACTGTAGTTGAAGGACGGTCAAGTGTGCCTACATTCTTGACGGTAGCGCCTGTCATAGTACCATAAGAAGTACCCTTGGCAGTGACAACTGAGCCGCCTGTAGCTGTGTAAACTCCCAACTGCGTGAAGTCGGACGCCGTAGCTTCTTTAATTACGCCCTTCTCCCACATTGAGGATATCGTGTAAGTTACATTGACAGTAGCCAAGCCCTGCAGGTTGTTCAGTTCAGGAGTGAACACGATAGGCATACTTGAAGATGCTCCCACCTGAAGCATACCTGTTCGGATACACAAGTCTCCGAGAGTAGTGGCTACTTCGTGGGTTACAGCCCAGTCTTTGAACCTGGATGTCTGAACTCCGCCACTGCTTCCTATTGTGTTGAAGAAACCATGGTTGAATGAGTCAGCGGCAAGAGTTGCGCTGTCCCATTTTCCTGGGGTAGGATATACATATCCGCTGCTGCTGTTTTTAGCGGAAGGCGTGATTTCGATGCTGTTGCTTCCGAAGTAGAGCTGTCCGAAGTCCTCAGCGAGAACTGTCTTGCCGGCGGCTACTTTTTCGCTTCCGACCATCACGATGTCGAATGCTGATGTCTCCGCCTCAAGAGGGTCTGAAATGAGTCCTGTGTCCATATCCTGGCAGGTGAACCAATACTTGGTGCCCGGAGTCAGGTTGGCAAATGTCATTGACGGCTGCATACTGAGGTAGATGTCGCTTGTGATAGTCCAGCCATATACAAGGTTCTTGCAATCAGCATCGCCGTAAAGCGCGATCTTGACAGGAATCTTGATGTCTTTGCCTACGTTTGCGAAGCCGTATTCTGACCATTGGAATACAAGCATACCGGAATATTTGGCCTTGAGCCTTGTGGTAGGAGGTATTCCGTTCACGATTACAAAACCTTTACCGCTCTGGATGATGTTCGTCTTGACGGTTTCGCCTTCTTCACTCTCGGCGTCTCCCTCGGCGTATGTCCACTCTGATACGTGAGCGGCCTCGCCGTCTGTCGAGTCATATTCTGCGAGCATCTTCACCTGGTAGAGCTTGCCGGATCTCAAGTCTGTGAATGTAGTCTCGAACGTGCTCGTCTTGGAAGGATCTACAGTGATTGTGCTGACAGCTGTCTGGCTGGTATAGTCCATAAGTATTACAAGGACTCTGGATGCGGAAGCCACAGCTGAAAGGTCTGCCTTGACTGAGAATTCTGTTCCCGATTCAGGGATGCTAGGGAGTGAGATGCTCTCTACGGCAGGTTTGCTTGTGTCCTTGATACCGTGTCCGGTGACGAACAGGGCAGGATTGCCTTCTGAATCTTTGGCGAATGTCCACGCGGAGAACACTGCTCCGTAATTGACGCGGATTCTCACGTATTTCTCTGTGTATTCGCTGATTCCGTTTGTGAATACGGCTCTTCCGACAAGGTCATCCTTTGATATCTGGGATACCTTGATGGTCTGTATGTCGTCATCGTATGTGTTGATTGCGTCGTCTGGCGAGTCGCATACTTCAATGCCGTAAGATGTCGCTCCGGCATTTATTGTATTCGTTGCGTTCCAGCAGAATGCAAGTGTATCGGGCTTGCTGTTCTGGACATCGTAACGAAGGTCGGTTGCTACCGGTTTCGAGCTGTCTTCTCCGGACTTGAATTCTTCCTGGCATCCGGTAAGGAAGAACGCTGAGCCTGCGAAAATACCGGCAAGTAGCTTTATTGATTTCATTTTGTGTGTTGTTTTCTTTTTGATCTGTTGAACTGAAGAATCAAACAGGGAATTTGCATCACTACTATATTCTATATTGAGTACGATGCAATAAAAGACATATAGAGACTGTTAATCATAACATTCCCTATCTTGCATCAAAGTATTTCCGGATGATCTTGGCGATCTATCTCTGCAAATCCGACACAAATGTAGTAAAACTTTTTAAGTGCGCAATCCTTTTCATAACTTTTTTATTTTAACGACATATTCGCTTGTGAATCTTTCTGTTTTTGGCCGAAATGTTACAGATGTGTGACGAAAATGTTAAGAAATGAAAATAAAAACGTTGTAGAACAAAAAAATCGTGTATATTTGTCGAAATTGGTGAACGATATTTTGAGTTTAATATATAAAACGTTTGACACCTATGTGTTATAATACCTGATAGT
>CAVKAQ010000018.1:0-34454 GCA_963654225.1 Butyricicoccaceae bacterium
CCCTTTCAGTGCAAATTTATAATTCAAATATTTTTTGAGACTTTTTCGATTCCGCAGACGTTATTACAACATAAACCCCTATAAATCAGACTACTAACAACAAATAAAGAGTTATATTAAAATTTTAGATAATTCTATTGAAACGTTTTCTATTTCAATAGAATGGCGATTTTTTTAAACAATCGAGTATCAATTCTTAATGATGAGTCTTGATTTTCGCATAAAAATTCAACCTGCTTCTATTTGCAGATAGTTGGACTAAGCGATTTTTCGTGTAATTTTGCGTGTCCAACACCTATATAATATATATGAACTCAGACATAAGAATCTGCGCACTGCTGCTTACCTTGATTTTATCCGGATGTTCATTGCATCAGGACGAGATAAAACCCGAAACCGCAGGTGCCAATCCGGAGAAAATTCTAAACATACGGCAGACGGACAGCGGAAATGACATCCTTGTCTATGTTGACGGCTCACTTGCAAGCCGGGAAGCGATGGATATGCTGGCAAATGAAGAAGGAGCTCTGAAATGCTCGAGGGTATTCGAACCGCTCGACACAGAAGAAGAACTGGCCAGATTCGGTCTTGACAGATGGTATATCCTGACATTTGATTCCGACATCGAGAGCCACGCAGCATCACTCTCGGCCATATGTGGAGTTCTTAAAGTCCAATATGACAATCACGTGACACGCCTCGATGATGGACAGTCCGCATCTTACGCTCCGAAGCCTCTTACGAAAGCTTCGTCTGGCAATCCGTTCAACGACCCTATGCTGGGAAGTCAATGGCACTACCGCAATGCGGAAGACGGCAAACCGCTTTCCACATCCGTGGCGGGCGCGGATATCAACGCTTTCGATGCTTGGAAACTGACGGCAGGAGATCCGTCCATTATTGTCGCCGTAGTAGATGAAGGTGTAGCATACAGCCACCCGGACCTTGCGGCAAATATGTGGAAGAACACGAAGGAAATCCCCGGAAACGGCATCGATGACGATGGAAACGGGTATGTGGATGACGTCTATGGATACAATTTCTGCGAGGGAACGGGCAACATAACCTGGAACAAGCTCGGAAATTCCGGTAGCGGTTCAGGAGATACAGGGCACGGTACACACGTTGCCGGCACAGTAGCCGCCGTCAACAACAACGGCACCGGAGTATGCGGAATAGCCGGTGGTACAGGGCAGTCGGACGGAGTCAGAATAATGTCCTGCCAGATATACAGCGGAGGCAACAACTCTTCCGAGTCTGACCTCGCCAAGGCAATCAGGTATGCGGCCGACAATGGAGCGTGCATCCTGCAATGCTCCTGGGGTTTCAGTTCAGGGGCGATGAAGAGCGACGCTTCATACCGGAAGACTCAGCCGCTGGTAGTTCAGGCGCTCGAATATTTCGAGCAGGCCGACAGGAAAAAGATGGGATTTGACAATCCGATCAACGGCGGAATCGCGGTATTTGCCGCCGGAAATGACGGAAAGCCGATGGTGTCTTACCCGGGAGGCCTCACGGACATCATTTCGGTGACGGCAGTAGCATCTGACTGCAGGCCTACGGGATACACCAATTATGGAGACGGCGGCAACATCGCCGCTCCGGGCGGAGAGTATTCCTACACCGCATACGACACTTACACTTATGACACGGAAGGTTGCGTGCTGTCAACAATGCCTGAGGGCTACAGATATTCGGCAAATTATGACGGCAGCGGCTACGGTTATATGCAGGGGACATCTATGGCCTGCCCTCACGTTTCCGGAGTGGCCGCGCTCGGACTGTCATATATGAAGAAAATTGGCAAGACTTGCACTCCTGAAGAGTTCAAGGCGATGCTTCTGACCTCGGTCAACGACATAAACAGCCACTGCCTCGGCGTAAAGAAAACCTATATGTACGATTCAGGTTACATCGGCTCGATGTCGCTGTCCAAATACAGAGGCAAGATGGGCACCGGTCTGATAGACGCCTGGAAACTGCTTATGCAGATTGAGGGCACGCCTTGCATTATGGCGGTTGTCGGACAGGAGAATGTGCTGAGCCTGGAATCTGTTTTCGGAAGCCAGTATTCGGCTCTGACATACAACAGCATCACAATTACAGACGAGGACAAACGCGCTCTCGGGCTGAACGAGTCTCCGTCCATAACATCGGGAAGGCTGATCATAAGTCCTCGCCGCTCAGGCAACGCGAAAATCGTGATAAAAGCAATAGCAGGAGGCAACAAGACCGGCACTGACACTGAAATGGGCGGAATGGAAATTTCCAAGACTGTGTCCGTCGTGGCGAGAGGTGTCGTCAGCGAAAACGGGGGATGGCTTTAGAATTTGAAAATGATTGACAATATGAAAGTTAGCAGATATAATCCACTTGGTCTGACTGGTATGATTCTATTTGTGCTTATGTCCGTATCCTGTTCAAAGGAGAAAATGCCGGACATAACGGGAGAATGGAAACTGGACAACATAAGCACCGTAACCAAGGGCAACACCTACGGAATCAATGTGTATCTTGAATTTGACCAGGACGGAACATTCAGCATCTGGCAGCAGAGACAGGAAGGGCTTTATGAATATTATCACGGTGAATGGGCAAGCAAGGACAATGTCATCAACGGCACATACGATGACGGCAAACCTTGGGGCAGCGGTTCGTATAAGGCCGCTATCAAAAAGGGAAATCTGACGCTTACCGCCCAGAACGGCACCGGAGAAGTCACTATATACATAAAGACATCGATTCCGGAAGAAGTCAAAGACTCGGCAGAAAGTGCGCTCAGAAAGCAATAGGAGCCAACGGACAGGATAATGAAAGCAAGCGAATATATAGAAATTTCAGGGGCGAAGGCACATAACCTCAAAGGTGTCAGTCTGGACATTCCGAGAGGCAAGTTCGTGGTAATCACCGGACTTAGCGGAAGCGGAAAATCATCGTTGGCATTCGACACCATCTATGCTGAAGGCCAGAGGCGGTATATGGATACGCTTTCGACATACGCCAAGCACTTTATGGGCATCCTCGAGAAGCCGGAAGTTGACGAAATCAACGGACTCAGCCCAATCATAGCCATCGAGCAGAAGACCACAGGCAACAACCCGCGTTCCACAGTGGGAACAATCACGGAAATATTTGATTTTCTGAGACTTCTCTATGCCAAAGCATCGCGTGCATTCTCTCCTGTAACCGGGAAAGAGATGGTCCGGTACACTGACGAGCAGATTGTCAGCCTGATAATGCACAACTACAACGGCAAGAAGTGCCTGCTCCTGGCGCCTCTCGTACGCGGAAGGAAGGGACATTATCACGAGCTGTTCGACCAACTGCGCAAACGTGGATTCGCCCAAGTCAGGATAGACGGAGAACTCAAGGAATTGTCTGATGTCACAGCACTTGACAGGTACAAGGCGCATTTCATCGAACTTGTAGTCGATAAGCTCAAGCCAGTCCCGGGAGATGACAAGCGGGTGAAAGATTCAGTAGGCATCGCGTTGGGAAGAGGAAAAGGCTCAATCGCCGTTATGGATATGGAGACCGGCGTGCTCCAGCACTATTCCAAACACCTCGTCGACCCGGATTCCGGAATATCCTTGCAAGAGCCGGCTCCGCACTCGTTTTCATTCAATTCTCCTGAAGGCTACTGTCCTCATTGCAAAGGACTTGGAACCATCGTCGATGTAAATATCGACTCCATCATACCGGACAGGACCGTTTCGATAGCTGACGGAGGAATCGTACCTCTCGGCAAAATCCGCGAGACCAAGAAATTCGACATAATACGCTCTATCGCAAGGAGATACAACTTTTCAATCTACGATCCTATAGAGGATATCCCTGATGAGGCGATATCGCTTATCGTCTATGGCTCGGACGAACTGTTCCGCGTGGGTGAAGGGACACTCTCGGAGATGGTATCGTTCCCCGGAATCGTGGAGGATATCGACGAGAAAATCGTCTGCCCGGTATGCCACGGCACAAGGCTTAACGAACAGACAAACTGCTTCAAGATAGACGGAAAGACGATTTCCGAGGTCGCCGCAATGGAAATATCCACGCTTTCGGAGTGGCTGAAGAGTCTGCCGGGCAAACTCAGCACACGTGAGAACACTATAGCGCGCGACATTCTCAAGGAACTTGTCGCACGCACAGGATTTATGCTTGACGTGGGACTTGATTACCTGTCTCTTGACAGGGCAACGTCCTCATTGTCAGGAGGAGAGAGCCAGCGCATAAGGCTTGCGACACAGATAGGCTCCAAGCTTGTCAATGTCCTGTATATCCTGGATGAGCCGAGCATCGGACTGCATCAGAGAGACAACCGCAAACTGATCAATTCATTGAAGGAACTGAGGGATGAGGGAAACTCGGTTATGGTGGTCGAGCACGATGCTGAGACTATGTACAGCGCAGACTGGCTCGTGGATGTAGGCCCGGGAGCCGGAGACAACGGCGGAAGGATATGCCTCAACGCACCTGTACCGATGCTTCTCGAAGGCAAAAAGCCATCACCAGAGGTTTCACGTCACTGCATTGTCGGAGAGTCGCTGACATTGGAATACCTGCAGGGCAAGAAGCGCATTGACATTCCTGCCGTGCGGAGACGCGGCAACGGCAAAGTCCTGAGTCTCAGGGGCGCAAGCGGAAACAACCTCAAGAATGTGGACATAGATTTCCCTTTGGGTGTCTTCATCGGCATCAGCGGAGTCAGCGGAAGCGGAAAGTCTTCGCTTATCAACGAGACTCTTATGCCGATACTCAAAAATAAATTCTACAACGCGAAGGCACATCCGCTCCCTTACGGCAACATATCCGGTGTCGAAAACATTGACAAACTGATTGAGATAGACCAAAGCCCGATTGGGCGCACTCCAAGAAGCAATCCTGCCACATTTACCGGAGTTTTCAATGACATCCGCAACCTTTTCGCCGAGACTCCTGACGCGAAAGTGCGTGGATATGGACCGGGGCGGTTCTCGTTCAACGTTCCGGGAGGACGGTGCGAGGCGTGCAAGGGAGCCGGAATAAAAGTCATAGAGATGAATTTCCTGCCTTCGGTCAATGTCGTCTGCGATGAATGTCGTGGAAGACGCTATATGGACGACACGCTTGCCGTAAGATACAAAGGGAAAAGCATCAACGATGTGCTGGAGATGCCGATAAGCGAAGCATACGAGTTCTTCAAGGAGATACCCAAGATTTCCCAGAAACTGAAATCGATGGTGGATGTCGGACTCGGATATGTCCACCTCGGGCAATCGGCGGTCACGCTGTCAGGAGGAGAAAGCCAGAGAATGAAATTGGCTGCGGAATTGTACCGAAAGGACACAGGAAACACCTTATACATATTAGATGAGCCTACGACTGGTCTGCATTTTGAAGACATAAAGGTCTTGCTCGGCGTATTGCAGCAGCTTGTTGACAACGGCAACACGGTCATTGTCATAGAGCACAACTTGGATGTGCTCAAGTGCGCCGACTATATGTTTGATATGGGACCTGACGGAGGCAGACGTGGCGGTTATATTGTCGCGCAGGGGACGCCTGAGGACCTGGCTGAAAACGAAAAATCCGTTACAGGACCATATCTGAAGGAAGTTTTACATCAATTTGGTTCAAAGGAATATGGCAACTAACGACAAGTTCAATGTCCTGGTCGTCAATGACGGCAAGCACTACGAAGTCCCGCTCCAGACGAAACTCAGCGATCTGGCCGCAGAGGTCTGTCCTATCATAAAAGATGAAAAGACCGGAGTCGAATATCCGGTTCTCGCCGCACTTGTTGACAATCTTCTCAAGGAGCTCGACTACGAGTTGCCTGTATCCCACGAAGTGAAATTCATCGGATACAATCATCCCGACGGTTACCGCGTGTACAGGCGCTCGCTTTGTTTCGTATTGCAGAAGGCCGTAAGAGACCTGTTCCCGAACAGGATGCTTATCGTTGATCACTCTCTGCCGAGCGGTTCATACTGCACAGTATGCAGCACGGAGCTCCAGGAAGACGGACAGCGCAACGTGATAAAGCTTACGCAGAGCGAAATAGACGCCATCCGGGCCAAAATGCAGGAAATTATTTCCTCAGACATACCTTTTACGACTGAACGGATAGACGCGCAGGATGCTGAGGAAACATTCATCCGCAACAACCAGCCTATGAAGGCCGAACTCCTCAAATCACTCGGCAAGTTCACCTTCCGCGTTTACTGGCTGGACGGTCTTATGGACACCTTCCACGGGCCGCTTCTTCCGTCAACCGGATACCTGAAAGTGTTTGACCTTCTTCCTTTTGCAGAAGGATTTTGCCTACAGTACCCTTCCTTGGGTGATTTCAGCAAAATCATACCTGTACAGACACAGTCGAAAATTGCCAAGACATTATCCGAATATTCTTCCTGGTGCGCAAAACTGAGGGTAAGCAGCATCGGCACCCTGAACAGGGCAATCAAGGAAGGATATGCCGTAAAGATCATAAATATGTCAGAGGCGCTTCACGAGCGCAAATACGCTGAGATTGCGGACAAGATTTATGAGCGCCGGGACAAGGTCAAAGTCGTGTTCATAGCAGGTCCGTCATCCAGCGGCAAGACATCTTCGTCTCTCAGACTGGCTATACAGTGCCGCGTGCTGGGTATTGTGCCGAAAGTCATCGAACTGGACAACTACTTCATTGACAGGGAATTGACTCCTAAGGACAGCAACGGGAACTATGATTTCGAGGCCTTGGAGGCAATGGACCTGAAACTGCTCAACCAGCAGCTGAACGACTTGTCCGCAGGCAAGGAGGTTAAACTCCCTCGCTATGACTTCAAGACAGGCAAGAGTGTCCCTTCCGGCAAGCATCTCAAGCTGAATGAGAATGAGGTGCTGATAATGGAGGGAATCCACGCGCTCGACCCGGCTATGGTTCCGGACGTTGACCCTTCAAGAATCTTCAGAGTATATGCCTCGGCATTGACTTCTCTGGGAATAGACGAGAACAACAATATCTCCACATCTGACAACAGGCTGCTGAGACGCATAGTACGCGACAATAGAGTACGCGGAATCTCTCCTGAAGACACCATTATGCGTTGGGCAAGCGTGCGCCGCGGAGAATATCTTAACATTTTCCCGTTCCAGGAGAATGCGGACGCCTCATTCAATTCTGCGCATCTGTATGAACTCCCTGCACTGAAATATTACGCAGAACCGCTCCTGCGCCGCATTTCGCCATCATCTCCGGCATACAACGAGGCCGTCAGACTGCTCAAGTTACTGGACTATATAATAGCCCTGTCACCTGAAGAGATCGCGGCGATTCCGCCTACTTCACTGATGCGCGAATTCATCGGAGGCCAGACCCTGTAGCGGTCAGGCTTCTTCCTTCTTCGGCTCGAAAGTAAAGAATTTGTACTGGAACAGAATGAGGTAGAACGCTCCCACTGTCACGCAACTGTCTGCAAAATTGAACACAGGTTCAAAAAAGCGCAGGGGGTGACCGCCTACTACAGGCATCCAGTCCGGCCACGTCGTATCAATCAGCGGGAAATAAAACATATCCACCACTTTACCGAACATTACCGGCGCGTAAGTACCACCGAATTGAGCCACGTCGAACGAGGTGGAGGCCGAGAATATCTGCCCGTACAACAGGCAGTCAACTATATTTCCAAGCGCTCCTGCCGTGATAAGCGTGAGCCCGATGAGAACTCCTGTCGGCACCTTCGCGTATGTCAGCGGTTTTCCGGCGGCATCCAGCGTGGCAGGACGCCCTTTGCGGACCAGTTTCGTAATCCACCAGCAGAGAAATCCGAACAGCACAAGACGAAAAGTCGTGAGCACAAACTTGCCGACCATTCCTCCGAACTTCATTCCGAATGCCATTCCCTCATTCTCGATGAAGAGAATCTTAAACCAGTTCCCAATGACATCGAAGTTCTCACCTATGGTCATATTCGTCTTGACCAGGATCTTGATTACCTGATCGATAACGACGAGAGCTATTCCAAGTATGAGAAGTTGCTTTCCTTTAGAAATCTTCATAACACTATCTGCCCTTGCTGAGCTTCTCTTTTGCTTCCACAGTAAGGGTAGCGTGAGGGACGAGACGAAGGCGCTCCTTCGGAATGAGTTTTCCGGTGACGCGGCATACGCCGTAGGTCTTGTTCTCGATGCGCACAAGAGCAGCCTCAAGATTCTGGATGAATTTGTATTGGCGCTGTGCAAGTTGGCTGGCTTCTTCCCTGGTCAGCTGCATAGCTCCGTCATCCTCAACAGTCTTGAATGAAGGGGTCGTATCCTCTATATCATTGGTGCCGTTGTGCATAACGACGTGTCTGAGCGTATTGTACTCTCTCTTTGCTTTTTCAAGCATATCCAAGATAATCTTCTTGAATTCCTCAAGTTCCTCATCCGAGTAACGGGTTTTCTCAGAAGTCTCCATGTTCTGTTTATTCTCTTCCATAAGCAAAAAGTTTTATTTGCGTGTTACCGCAATTTTGATTGTAGAATCATTCCACTCGACCTCGGCAGCACCTTCAACCGCATCAGACTGGGCCTTAAGGTCAACAGTCTGCGCAAGTGTTTGTGCCGCAACATATTCGCGATATGCACCGAGTGAAACATTGATTTCATTATATGCTTCTCCGTCAGCGAAAATCACGACATTCACCTTGTCGGTAACGTCGAAATCACTGTCTTTACGGATATTCTGTATTCTGTTGACGAGTTCGCGGGCGACGCCTTCATTCTTGAGCGCCTCGCTAACCTCGATATCGAGGGCGATTGTCAACGGACCGTCAGAAGCCACGAGCCATCCCGGCATATCTTCAGAAGAAATCATATAATCGCCAGGGTTAAGCACCACTTCACCGCCCTCAAGGTTAAGGGTATATGATGTTCCTGCAGCCTCTGCATTCTGGATGGCGTTTATCTCCTGCTGTGAGATTGCACCGAACGCGGCGGCGATTTCCTTCATTCTCTTGCCGTAAGTCTTGCCAAGAGTCTTGAAGTTAGGCTTGATTTTCTTGGTTATGATGCCTGCGGTGTCTGAAATGAATTCAGCTTCCTTGACATTTACTTCACCGAGAATGAGACCTTTCACTTTCTCGAGCTGTTCGCGGACTTTATCTGAAATGACAGGCACGACGAGCTTTGAAAGAGGCTGGCGAACCTTTATGTTCACCTTTCTGCGGAGTGCGAGCACCATTGATGACGCACGCTGCGCAAGTTCCATCCTTTCCTCGAGGTCCTTGTCTATGACCGATTCGTCGCAGTCCGGCATCAGGACATAATGTACTGATTCTTCGCCGTCCTTGACCAGGTCGAGATAGAGCTGATCCATATAGAACGGAGCGATAGGCGCGCTGAGTATGGCAACATCTTTCAGCACTTCATAAAGTGTCTGATATGCGGCAAGCTTGTCCTCGTTGTCGGCACTTCCCCAGAAACGCTTTCTGTTCAGACGCACGTACCAGTTGCTCAAATGGTCGCAGACAAAGTCCTGAATCATTCGGCCTGCCGATGTCACGTCGTAATCTTCATAAGCCGCCTTCACGTCCTTGATCAACGTATTCAGCAATGAGATAATCCAGCGGTCGATCTCCGGTCTCCTTTCGTATGAAACTGCAGGAGCCGCAGGGTCGAAGTTATCCACATTTGCATACAGCGCGAAGAATGAATATGTATTGTAGAGCGTGCCGAAGAATTTTCTTCTTATCTCGTCAACGCCTTCCTCGTCATAACGGAGGTTATCCCAAGGCTGTGCATTCGTGAGCATATACCATCTGAGGGCATCTGCTCCGAACTTGTCCAACTGCTGGAACGGATCCACAGCGTTACCGAGACGCTTGCTCATCTTGTCGCCGTTCTTGTCGAGAACCAATCCGTTGGAAATCACACGTTTGAAAGCAGGGGTACCGCTTACCATCGTGTGGATTGCGTGCAACGTGTAGAACCAGCCTCTTGTCTGGTCAACGCCTTCCGCAATGAAGTCCGCTGTGCAGCCGAACTTGGACGTATCCTTGCCTCTGAGGCCTTCCTGGGCATAAGGCATTGAGCCGGAGTCGAACCACACGTCAATGAGGTCGCTTTCGCGAACCATCTTCTTGCCGGAGTCTGAAACAAGATATACATTGTCCACATAAGGACGGTGCAGGTCTATCTTGTCGTAGTTCTCCTTGCTCATATCGTCAGGATTGAAGCCCTTGTCCTTCAAAGGATTGGAAGACATAATCCCGGCTTTTACGGATTTTTCAATCTCCGCATAGAACTCCTTGAGGCTTCCTATACATTTCTCTTCCTTGCCGTCCTCAGTACGCCAGATTGGAAGAGGAGTTCCCCAGAATCTACTGCGTGACAGGTTCCAGTCCTGGATATTCTCCAGCCACTGTCCGAATCGGCCTGTTCCGGTAGATTCCGGCTTCCAAGTGATGGTCTTGTTCAATGCCACCATCTGGTCCTTGACAGCAGTAGTCTTGATGAACCACGCGTCAAGCGGATAATACAGCACAGGCTTGTCTGTTCTCCAGCTGTGAGGATAACTGTGCACGTGCTTCTGAATCTTGAATGCACGTCCGTCCATCTTCATCATCATACAGAGATCGATATCCAGAGTAGGAGCATCCTTAGGCAGTGAATCGTCGAACGCGTTTTTCACATAGCGTCCCGCGTATTCCTTGTATTCCAGAGAAACATATTCCTTGACATATTCAGGGTCAAGATCCTCAAGAGGATAGAAACGTCCGTCGTGATCCACCTGAGGCTGACGGTTTCCGTTCTTGTCGAGCACCATCATCGGAGGTATGCCTGCCGCAGTCGCCACTTTTTTGTCATCCGCACCGAATGTAGGAGCGATGTGGACAATACCTGTAGTGCCTTCATCGGTAGAAACATAGTCTCCGGTGATTACCCTGAAAGCATCACCTTCGAGCGGTTTGAACCAAGGAATCAGCTGATGATATCTGATGCCGGCAAGCTCAGAGCCTTTGAAGGTTCCTTCCAAAACCTTGTATGGAATCAGTTTGTCGCCCTGCTTGTAATCATCCAGCGGAATATCTGCCGCTTTAGGATTGAACCAAGATGAAACGAGAGCCTTTGCCACAACGTAGATAGCCTCCGTTCCGGTGTATGGATTGAAGGATTTCACCCTGACATACTCGATGTTAGGGCCTACGCAAAGCGCTGTATTTGAAGGCAGTGTCCAAGGGGTTGTCGTCCACGCAAGGAAATACACAGGAAGCGTCTCAAGACCGAAAAGCGGCTGAGATTTTGCATCCTTGATCACCTCGAACTGCACTGTTGCAGTCGTGTCGGTGACATCCTTGTAGCATCCTGGCTGGTTCAACTCGTGTGAGCTGAGTCCCGTTCCGTCGGACGGAGAATATGGCTGTATGGAGAATCCCTTGTACAGCAGTCCCTTGTCATATATTTTCCGGAGAAGATACCACAGAGTCTCAATATAACGGTTGTCGTACGTGATATACGGGTCGTTCATATCCACCCAATAGCCGATACGCTCGGTCATATTCACCCACTCGCGGGTGAATTTCATAACCTCGTGCCTGCAGGTATTGTTGTACTCTTCTACGGAAATCTTCTTTCCTATATCGTCCTTATGGATGCCAAGTTTCTTTTCGACACCGATTTCCACAGGGAGTCCGTGAGTATCCCAACCTGCGCGGCGATTAACCTTGAAACCGGTCTGTGTCTTATATCTGCAAATGGCATCTTTAATAGAGCGGGCCATAACGTGGTGAATGCCAGGCATTCCGTTAGCTGATGGCGGTCCTTCGAAGAAAATGAACTCCGGGGCGCCCTCTCTCAGTTCGAGTGATTTCTCGAACGCGTGATTCTTCTTCCACCTATCCAGCACTTCGCTTCCGACAGATACCAGATTCAAGCCCTTGTACTCTTTGAATGTCATAGTTTTTTATATATTTTTGCAATTCGCAAAGATAGAAATTTAATACTAGAAAGAAAAATATAAAAGGGATGTGCGCGCTGGATATCATATTGTCCGTTTGCCTGATTGCGGCTCTGATACAAGGGATTGTAAAGGGCTTCACCGAACAGATAATAGCGCTCGTGTCCATCATCGCCGGGACTTGGATAGCATATAAGTTTTCCAAAGTCGTCTGCGGAATGATTCTCCCCTATCTTCAGATTTCCGAACGGATACTCTACATCATAGTGTTCATATTGATGATTGCAGTCGTGATCATCATTTTCCATCTCATCGGAAAAATCATAAAGGCCAGCATTCAGTTCGTGATGCTCGGATGGCTGGACAGGATTCTCGGCGGGGCATTCGCGCTTCTGAAGGCGGCATTAATTCTGGGCATCCTGATAATTCTTTTCAATACGATAAATTCGGCTTTCGGGATTGTACCCGAATCTGAAATAGATAAATCGGTGGTTTATACGCCACTGAAAAGGCTCGCTTACGGCATTTTCCCTTATTTCAAGGAATTGCTGTTCAAGAGTTAGAAACTGCCAGGAAAACAGTTTCATAGACGATGTTTAAGGTTATGGCTAGAATACTTTTCATAGAAACTTCCACTGCATTGTGCTCCACAGCGTTGTCGGAGGACGGTGTCATTGTGTCAACCAGAGAGAATGACCAGCGCCAGCACGCTTCACTGACCGCTCCGTTCATTAAGGAAATGCTTGACGAGAAAGGACTTGCAGTCAAGGACTGCGACGCTGTCTGCGTCAGTATGGGTCCGGGGTCTTACACCGGATTGAGAGTGGGCGTATCCACTGCCAAGGGGCTATGCTTCGGTGCGGGACTGCCTTTAATCGCAGTCGGTTCGCTGGACACCCTCGTATGGCAGGCAATCAGCGAAAATCTGTTGCCGGAAGGGTGCGAATATATCGTTCCGATGATTGACGCGCGCAGAATGGAGGTTTACACCGCAGTATTCACCTCTGACGGACGTCAGGTTTCAGAAACCGAGCCTAAAGTCATTGACTCCGAGAGCTTCGCCGACATTCTCGGCAAAGGCAAGGTGCTCTTCATCGGTGACGGCGCCGGGAAATGTTCCGATGTCATCAAATCACCCAACGCCACATTTATACAGGCTTGTCCGAAGGCGAAGTCAATGCTTACTCTCGCCACAAGGCGTTTCGAGGAAAAGAAGTTCGAGGATACGGCTTACTTCGAGCCGTTCTATCTGAAGCAGTTTGTTCCGACAATATCCAAGAAGAAGATAATTGGGTAAGAAAAAGGCTGACCTTAAAGGCCAGCCTCAAATTATATAGTAGTGTAGTGTTTAAAACTTAGAAGCAAGAAACTTGCGCAGGGATGCCGCATCCTTCACCTCCGGAGCATTAACCAGCGATCCGTTCACGATAAAGAACACGATAGGAAGCGAGGTGATGTTGTACAGATTCGCTGCAGTGCCGTTCGAATCGCTGACGTTCGTCCATCCGAGCTGCTGATTCTTCACAACTGAAGCCCAGGCAGCCTTATCAGAAGACACCGACACGCCATAAATATCAAATCCTTTGGAATGATACTCGTTATAAGCAGGCTTCAGTGCATCCTGGTTGAACATCTTCTGAGCGGCATCAGACGCATCCCAGAAATAAAGCATCACGACCTTTGAGTTCAAACTGCTGAGCTTGACCTTATTTCCGTTTACATCAGGAAGTTCCACATCAGGGAAACCGGCAGCCTCCGCTGTCTGGATACGGTTATTCAGTTCAAGCATCTGGAATCTTCTCGAAGCCTCCTTGTCCAAAGCCTTTACATACCTGGATTCCGGATAGACTGTCTTGAGCGAATCAGACATATTTCTAAAATGTATGGCATCAGTAGCCTGGCCGAAAACCGGCAGGCCGTCGCCGACTGTCTGATACAGAACAGGGATAACTGTCAATGAATGTGAATTCTGAAGTATATATTTCACACGTCCGCGATAGTATGAGATATACTGGGAAGCTATTTCTTTTCTTGCCTGTGCCGCCTCCGCAGAAGACGGATCCAAGTCCTCCATACGGGCAGACTCCGCATACAGCTTGTCGTTGAATTCAGCCTCATCGCGCTCCACTTCCATAAGCTTCAAAGTCTCGTCAGATCCTGACACTGAATATGTTCCAAGAGTATCAGCAGTGACTTTCACCTTATCGCCCTTCTGGAGAAGTAGAGATGCAATCTTGGTGTCCTTATAGAAAAGATAGACAAACTCCGGCTGACCGGCCTTGACCTCAGGCTTATAGACAAGGCGTCCCCTGTCGTCAGTCTTAACAGTGTCAAGCACCTTATATTTGTTCACATCCAGAAGCTTGACCACGATATCTAACTTCGGAGCATCAGTCACAGTCACATCCACCTTGGCGTTGTCGCAGCAAGACGAGAATGCTGTCAATGAGCCCAACAGGGCTATGGCAATCCTAAAATTCTTCATATTACTTCTCGTTTAGTTTTTCGTATTCAGCAAGAATCGAGGAAGCTATCTGCTTCATCTCGTCATCTGAAAGCTTCAGCTTCTCCTTACTGAAATCGATATCGCTTTCCTTCTGCAGCGGCACAAGATGAATGTGAGTATGAGGAACTTCCATACCGAGCACACACACTCCGATACGTTTGCACGGAACAGCATTCTGCAATGCGACTGCCACTTTTTTTGCAAATGCACAGAGACCGAGGTAAGTCTTGTCATCAAGATGGAAGATATAGTCGTCCTCCACATTTTTCGGAATAACCAAGGTATGACCTTTCACGAGAGGATTTATATCCAGAAAAGCATAGAAATCCTCGTTTTCAGCCACCTTGTAAGACGGAATCTCGCCTTTGGCGATCTTTGTAAAAATTGTAGGCATCTGTTAAAGTGTTATATCCAGAATTTTGAATTTCATTACGCCTGAAGGCACATTAGCCTCAACGACCTCACCTTTGGAATGTCCAAGAAGAGCCTTGGCGATA
Source organism: Butyricicoccaceae bacterium (assembly GCA_963654225.1). Taxonomy (GTDB): domain Bacteria; phylum Bacteroidota; class Bacteroidia; order Bacteroidales; family UBA932; genus Cryptobacteroides. The sequence continues at coordinate 14,906 of CAVKAQ010000018.1, forward strand.
GGAGTTGTGGATGCAAGCTTGCCGTGAGCGAAATCAGCTTCGGTTTCACCCACAATCGTAAACTCCATCACTTTCTTCATCGCAAGATTCTCCACCTTCACCTTATTCATCATCTGAACCTTGTCGGTTCCTATCTGTGATCCGTCTATAACTTTGGCGTTTGCCACAAGATTCTTCAAATTGGCAATCTTGAGCTCAAGCAGAGCCTGCGCATCTCTCGCCGCATCATATTCAGCATTCTCGGACAAATCGCCCTTTTCTCTCGCCTCAGCGATTGCCGCAGAAATGACAGGACGCTGTGCAAGTGAATCTGCCAGATCCTTTTTCAACTTATCCAGGCCTTCCTGGGTCATATAATGTACTTCTGCCATAATTTTTGGTATTAACACATAATTAAAAACGAGTCCTGCCCCATAGACAGAACCCTGACATCCATTGCAAAGATAATCATTTTTTGTGATTAATCACAACAAGCCCAAGCAATAGGACCGGTCCTCCTCCAACTGTTTTGCCAGCAGAGCGAAGTTATTGAATTTCACCTCATCACGTATCTTCTGCACAAACTCGACGGATATGCCGTGGCCGTATATGTCAGCGTCGAACCCGAAAATATTCGTCTCTATGGTAAGAGCCTTTCCGAGGCCGACTGTCGGTCTCACGCCGATGTTGCACATCCCGTTCCAGCTCTTGCCCAGCACATCGACCTTCACCAGATACACGCCGTTGCCCGGAATCAATTTCAAGGGCTCGTCGAGACTCATATTGGCTGTGGGAAATCCTATTGTCCGTCCGATTTTGTTGCCGTCAACCACCGTTCCGCTCAATCTGTATCCGTAACCGAGCATAGCATTGGCGGACACTATGTCACCGGCCTCCAGGGCCATACGAATCCGCGTCGAACTGATGGCCCGCTCACCCGAGGCAACATACTCAGGACGTATCACATCCAGCCCCAGACGTCCGGCAATCTCGGCAGTCTTGTCCGGGAAGCACTGGTCCGAGCCGATTCTGTTGTCATAGCCAAGAAGAATAGCCTTGCCTCCGAAGCGACCGATGATATATTCCTTGAGGTATTCCTCAGTAGTATAGCCGCTGAATTCTCTCGAAAACGGCACAACCTCTATATGGTTGACGCCAATCCCCTTAATCAGTTCCTTCTTTTCTTCAAGGGACGTGAGAAGATGCAGATTCCCTTCCTCACGATGCAACACATTTCTGGGATGCGGCCAGAAGGTCACAACCATACTTTCATCCCCACGCTTGACAGATTCCTCCACCAATTGGCGCAAAATAAAACGGTGCCCGAGATGGACACCGTCAAAAAAACCGGTGGCTATAACCATCTTACCAATCCAAAATCTTGTCTGTGCGGCAGAAGCGCATTCTTAGGATATATCCTCGTAGCTACCTGATACATTCCGGTACGCTCCGGCAGAATCGAGCTCTGGTATGTCACTACGCCGTCCTTTGATTCTACGACTGTAAATTCGCATTTATCCTGGATATGCAGCTTACCCTTGTTGTCGCTCAATGCGAACAGCATCTCGACTCCGATATCCTCCGGACTCAGATCACCGATATTCAGCACGACTTCCGCCTTCAATTCGTTGGTCGGAGACAATGTGTATGAAGAATCCGGCTGAGTGTATGAGAGAACCTCGATTGAATGCCACTCCCTGCGAACGTGCTTCTTCCACGCTGCGATTTCACGGGCAACCTTGTAATCATCTGCGACAAGGCTTTCAGTTCTGACGGCCTGAGGAGCATAATACTGGTTGACATAGTCTGTGAGCATCCTGTTGGTCGTGAAGTTGCAGGCAACCTGCGCAATCGTATTCTTGATATATCCGATCCACGACTCAGAAAGACCTGTTGACTTGTCCACGTCGTAATACAGAGGAGCTATCTCGTTCTCCAAAGTTGAATATATCGTAGCCGCGTCAAGCTCGTTCTGGTAATTATTGTCGTCGTAGGTGCTTTCGAGAGGGAGAGCCCAGCCTGCGCCAGGTTTATAGCCCTCGACCCACCATCCGTCAAGCACTGAGAAGTGCATTACGCCGTTCATAGCGGCCTTTTCACCGGATGTTCCGGAAGCTTCCTGCGGTCTGGTAGGATTGTTCATCCATACGTCAACACCCTGCACAAGCCTCTTCGCCAACGTTATGTCGTAGCCCGGGACGAAAATAATCTTGCCGATGAATCTGTCCTGCTTGGAGATTTCCACAATTCTCTTTATAAGGTCCTGGCCAGCCTTGTCAGCCGGATGAGCCTTACCTGCAAAGAGGAACTGAACCGGCATCTTAGGATTGTTCACGATTGAATCAAGCCTGTCCAGATCAGAGAACAGAAGAGTAGCGCGCTTGTATGTGGCAAAACGTCTTGCGAAACCGATTGTCAGGACATCGTCACGGAGATTTTCCTTGATTGTGACAACCTGGCTAGGCGAATAGTGATTTGAAATCGCCGGATTGGACAAACGGTGCTTGACTGCATCGATAAGAACCTTCTTGAGGGTCTTTCTGACATTCCATATTTCCTTGTCAGGAACAGAATATATGCCTTCAAAGCACTTCTTGTCATAATGATGTGTCTGGAATTCAGGGCCGAACACTCTGGAATGGATTTCCTTCCAATCTCTCGCAGCCCAAGTAGGATAATGCACACCGTTAGTCACATAGCTGATGTACAGTTCCTCAGGAAGATAGCCCGGATACATATTCGCGAAAATCTCCTGGCTGACCTTGCCGTGAAGCATTGAGACGCCGTTCACATTCTGTGAAATGTTGGCGGCAAGAATACTCATCGAGAATTTCTCGTTCACATCAGAACCGTTCAGCTTGCCGAGTCCCATAACTGTCTCCCAGTCTGTCTTGAGACGCTGAGGATAATGTCCGATATACTTTCTGAGCAAGCCCTCGTCGAAAGCGTCGTGTCCTGCAGGAACAGGAGTGTGGGTCGTGAACAGGGATGATGCACGCACCACTTCAAGCGCCTCAGGGAACTCGAGATTGTCGTTCTGGATATACTCACGAAGTCTTTCGAGACCGATGAACGCCGCGTGGCCTTCGTTGCAATGATAAACCTGAGGATTCAGGCCGAGAGCGCGCAAAGCACGCACACCGCCCACGCCGAGCAACAATTCCTGCTTGAGTCTGTTCTCCCAGCTTCCGCCATAAAGATGATATGTCACCTCGCGGTCCTCATCTATATTCGCTTCATAGTCAGTATCAAGGAGATACAGATCCGTTCTGCCGACTGCCACTTTCCAGATGCGCGCCGTGATATTGCGGCCTGGGAATTCCACGCTGGTTGTCAGCCAATTTCCCTCCTCGTCCATAACCGGTGAAGCCGGAATCTTGGTGAAGTTCTGGGCGTCATATCTTGACACCTGATCACCCTGGGCAGAGAGAACCTGCGTAAAGTATCCGTAGCGGTACAACAGGCCCACAGCCACCAGATTAACGTTCATATCACTGGTTTCCTTGAGATAGTCACCTGCAAGGATTCCGAGACCGCCCGAATATATGCTCAATGAGGCATCAAGTCCGTACTCCATACAGAAATATCCGATGGAAGGATCTTTTCTTTCCGCCTTGAGGGCCATATAATCGTTGAATTCCTGCATTACGCTCTCGTACATTCCCATAAATGCGGCGTCCTTGCTCAACGCCTTGAATCTCTTGAGGCTCACGGTATCAAGCACTGCCGTAGGATTTCGGCCGGAGTCGTGCCAAATATCAGGATCTATCGCCTTGAACAGGGATTTCGCGTTCTCGTTCCAACACCACCACAGATTCTTGGAAAGTACTTCCAATCCGCTCAACGCTTCAGGCAGATGCCTGGTGACCATCACACTCTTCCAAGAAGGTGTACTTACTGGTAGTTTTTCGTAATTCATAACTGGTTTGTCTGATGACTGAGGATAAGCTCCATTCTCGGATATCACCTTGTCAATGGATTCCGAATATGCTTTCTGATAATATTGTATTTGATTTTCCCACAATGCGATATTCGATACGTCCTTCGCATTGTCCATATATTCTTTCTTCTGTTCTTCCGTAAGCCCCGCAATTTCCAGGATACGTTTGGCGGCGGCCTCGACCACGCTGAAATAGTTGGTATCAGTCCTGGTCACGACGGTGATTCCAGGATGCGCCTTCTTGTAATGAGTCTCAACCCATTCGCCGAATCCCGCTACAGTAGTCGTCAATGTAGGAATCTTGAATGCAAGGCTCTCCAGCGGAGTATAGCCCCACGGCTCGTAGTAAGACGGGAACAAAGTCAGGTCCATACCCACAAGAAGGTCATAATACTTCATATTGAAGACCCCGTCCGTCCCGTTCAGATATGACGGCACGAAATAGATATTTATGTGGGAATCCGCGCTGTTGTCTATTCCAAGTTCCTTGAATCGTCTCGTAACCTGGTCATACTCAGGAGTCATCAGGACGTGCGTCACCTGTGTCGTATATTCCGCCCCTCCCTTGCCGGAAAGTTTTGCGACAAGTTCACGGTCAGGTCCGTTATGTCCGGAAGGAATCATCACGAAAGCGTGGATTTCCTTGCCGGCATAATCCGAATTCTTTATCTGCCCTACGGCATCCACGAACACGTCTATACCCTTGTTCCTGTACTCATATCGTCCGCTTATGGCGACCAGCACTGAATCTTCGGAAACTTCCTTTCCTGACATCGCAGAGGCTACCTCAAGCAACTTCGCACGAGCTTCCTTGCGTTTCTTGTCATATTCCTCTTCCGTTGCGGGAGTGAAACTGTTTTCAAAACCGTTAGGTGTGACCACATCGACATTTCTTCCGAGGAAGTGGAGACATTCTTTCGCGGTGATGTCGCTCACAGTCGTGAATATGTCGGCATTCTCCGCAGATTTCTTCTCCAGCGAGTGCATCGCCTTAACATTGAACTGATTAGCCTTATCGTCAGGATTGTATGACTCCATAGAATCATACAACGGCAAGTTGTTTCCGGAGAGACATCTGCCAAGAACCGTAGCGTGAGTTGTGAACACCGTGGCAACAGGTATCTTCTTGTACTTGAGATACAACACTCCTGAGCCTGTCTGCCATTCGTGGAACTGAGCCACCACCCTGTCGGATGACGATGTGAAATAGTTGCAGTAGCTCTCTATGACCTTGCCGGCCACATAGCCGAACAATACAGACTCCTTATAATCCCAGTTGCCGGTGATGGAATCAACGCCGAAGCGCTCCCAATATTTTGCAAGCACCGTATCAGTATCCGTAAGGAACTGCTTGTAATCAACCAATATGGCTATAGGTCTGCCGGGCACATTCCATCTTCCGACACGAAGTCTCAGGCCGACTTTCGCAGCCTCCTGACGCCAGTCCTGCCACAGTTGCGGGTCCTCACAGAAATCCGGATTCGCGTCCGTGTTCATCCAGACATCCGGTCCGATCAAAATATGATGACGCTTGAGTTGCGCTTTCAGAAAAAGTGATTTTGTTGCGATAACGGTATAGATTCCGCCGACTTTATTGCAGACTTCCCAACTTACCTCGAACAAATAATCAGGTTTATTCAATTCTTTCGCCATTACTTTTCAGCTTTCTTTTTTACGGCACGTTTAGCGGGCTTAGCCGTTTCCGCCGCTTTGGTCGCTTTCTGCACGGCACTGCTCTTACGGACTGCAGTCTTTGCAGTTGCAACACGTTTCTTTACAACCTTCTCCGGTTTCTCTGCTTCCACAGCATCTGAGCCGGAGGTCATTTTTGAGTCCGCAAATTTAGCAACTGTTGCGGAATATTCATCATCTACCCTGATAATAAAGTCGCTCAAGACATTCATATAGTTGATAAATGCCTCATACGGAGTATCATACGGGTTGAAATATTTGTGCACTTCGCCGTCCGAGAAGAACTTTGTACACATATAGTAGAAGTGATCGCTCTCTTGAAGATGCCCGAATTCATTGAAAAGAAGCGGGTCGTTGATGAGCGCAAGCTTCTCATACAGGCCGTAAAGCTTGTTGAACGCCTCCTGCTGAAGTTCATTTCCGAGCCAAGCGGTCACATCACGCTCTTCATCAGCCCAGGAAATCGGCTCGCTCACCTCAAGCTCAGAAACCGGCTTATACAATTTGGCAGCCTCCGCAGGCGTTGAGAATGAGAATGTTCCGTCTGAAATCACTGCCTCAGGCAGATATCTCATAAAGTCAAAGATGCCGGTCGCCGCGCTCTGGTGCTCTCCGAATGTCTCATAATCCATAAAGAGATTGATGACGTCGCCGGAAGCATTTATGGAAGTCTTGAGCCAGGACAGGAATTTGTCCGCAGTCAAAGGCCATTCGTTCCATCCCCTGTCGGAGAATCTGAACGCGATGTCGTCGCTGAACACATAGTTGCGCAGCAGAAGCTTCAACTTAGGCTGCATCTCATCAGAATAGACAAAATCAGGGCTTCTCCACGCGAGAATATGCTTTGCGCCTTCTGTCAGCATCGTATGGAAACCCATATCATAGACCTGGGCACCGATAGAATCCGAATAAATCAGCTCTGTATTCCTGAAGGTCACCGGAGTCACTCCGAAATAATGCTCAATCGCGGTCTTATGCTTCTGGACCTGGTGCTTGAACTCCGCTTCCGATGCCAGGGATGCAAGAGAATGGTAATATGTCTCGCACAGGAACTCGGCACAACCGGTGTCCGCAAGTTTCCTGAAACTGTCGATAACTTCCGGGGTATATCTTTCAAACTGCTCCAAAGCAGATCCTGATACGGAAAATGCTACTTTGAACGCACCTTTATACTTGGTTATGAGTTCGAGCAACAGTTTGTTCATCGGCAGGTAGCACAAATCCGCAACACGCCTTAGAATTGTCCTGTTGGTAAAATCATCATAATAATGAGAGTCTTTTCCTATATCAAAAAACCTGTATAGTCTCAACCTTGTAGGCTGATGAATCTGAAAGTACAGGCACAGACTTTTTTTACTCATATCTAATATTATTTTTTACTTGTCACTGATTCATAAACATTCTTGATCTTGACGGCGGCATTGTTCCACTTGAGAGTGTTCACCTCGTCATATCCGTACTTGGACGCGAATGCGGAAAGCGCAGGATATTTCAGCAGGGCATATATCTCGTCAGCCATAGCGTCAACATCCCAGAAATCCACCTTGAACGCATATTTCAGCACTTCCGCCGCTCCCGACTGCCTTGATATGACAGACGGAACGCCGGTTCGCATCGCCTCCAACGGAGAAATTCCGAACGGCTCCGAGACGGACGGCATCACATACACGTCCGACAGCGCGAACATCTCCTGAACTTCCTTTCCGCGAAGGAATCCGGTGAAATGGAATCTGTCGGAAATGCCGAGCCGGGCCACCTGGCGGATGGAACGCCTCATCATATCTCCGCTGCCGGCCATCACGAAACGCACATTGTCGCACCTCTTAAGTACTTTCGCCGCGGCCTCGATAAAGTATTCAGGGCCTTTCTGGAAAGTTATACGGCCGAGGAATGTCACGACTTTGTCTTTCACGCCCCTTTCAACCTGCACATTGCTCCGTCCGCTGAAATCCACAGCGTTATGGACGGTCACCACCTTCTCCGGATCTATGCCGTATTTGGTAATCACTATGTTGCGGGTCAAGTCGCTCACGGTTATGACTCTGTCAGCAGCTTCCATTCCGCGCTTCTCGATGTCATAGACACGGGTGTCGATATTGTTGTCGCTGCTTCTGTCAAACGAAGTAGCGTGGACGTGCACAATCAAAGGTTTTCCAGAAAGTCGTTTGGCAGCTATACCTGCCATATATGTAAGCCAGTCGTGCGCGTGAATCACATCGAACTCTCCTTTGTGGTTCATCGCGATTGTTCCGCCGACCATAGCATAACGCGCAACTTCCTCCATCAAGTTGGAGCCGTACTTGCCCGAGAACTTGTAAGTATGTCCATAATGAACCGAGAAATCACGTACTTGGCGTTTTCTGTCTTCCTCAACCAGCGTATGGAATTCCTCAGGATCGAGATACGGAACCATATTGGTGCCGATATGCACGAACTGCACCTTATCAAGGAAATCATCCACGCTTGTCGAATCCGACACGGTCACCGGGACATCGCTCGCATTGATTATGTCAGCCGCGCTCTTGTCTTCATCTCCGGAGGCTGAAGGCATTACAAACATCGTGTTCACTCCGCAGTTTGCCAAGCCTTTGACAATTCCGTAGCAAGCTGTTCCGAGTCCGCCGGCAATATGTGGCGGGAACTCCCATCCGAACATCAGCACTTTCATTATCGTTCCTCCTTATATTTATTGATAAGACTGTCCACGAAAATCAAGGCCCCGGTGCTCATCGCCGAAGAAATGGCTCCGTGCGGCTCGTGAGGTGGGTCTCCATCGTAAAGTTCTGAGAATGCGCCCACTCCGTGCTTATTCAAATCAGAATAGAAGCCTTCAATCAGCCATTCCGCACGTTTGCAGAAGGCCGCCCCGTTCATTCTGAATTTGATAATGGCGTAAGGCATAAGAAGTGCCGGCCAAGCACAGCCCTGGTGATATGCCAGGTCACGCTCTTTCTGGGTGCCTTCATAGACGCCCTTGTATTTCAAGTCGCGCGGCGAGAGTGTTCTGATACCCCTGGACGTAACCAGTTCTCTGTCAACGACATTCATCATACTGCCCAGAATGGTGTCATCCACAGGCTGATGAGGCACTGCCAATGCGAACAGCTGATTCGGACGGACATCAAGGTTCTGTCCATAATTATCCACATAATCAGCAAGATAGCCTCTATCCGATATGAAGAAAGTCCTTTGATAATTCTCCTTGGCAAGATCTCTCACAGAGGTCCAGGCCTCGACGAAAGACTTGTCCTTGGAATATTTGTTCTCCATCTCGATGGCGAAGCAAAGCGCATCATACCAGAAAGCATTGGTCTCCACCTGGTAACCGGCTCTTTCCGTCACCGGGCAGCCGTCTATATACGCATTCATCCAAGTCAACGCGGTACGGTCTTTCTGCGCCCAAAGAAGTCCGTTTGGCTGCAGCGAAACCTCTTTTCTATGTCCCGGAGCATAACTCTCGATGACTTTCTTCACCACGCTTCCGTATTTTGCCCAGACCTTCTTCTCTGGCGCCCCGGCCTGGATATATGTCTCCAGCACAGGCGCAAGCATCAGCGGAGCCTCAACCTGAGTCGTACGTGAATAGAATCTCTCTTCGTTGTCGGCAATGAGGTTGTCCAAAATCTGCTCGAATTCCGCGAATTTTCCCGTGCATATCGCGAATCCCGGAAGCGAAAACAACGTCTCTCGCAACAGACCGGTATATAACCACGAGAAGCCTGCGGTAATCATCTTGTGTCCGTTTCTGTCACGTACCAGCAAGTCAGCACAGTGCATCAGCTGGTCGTGGTAACTCCCGATATCGTCCATTTTCTTGAGGACCGAAGTGAACTTTCTGGTAATTGTGGCAGGGTTTTCCTCCTCGACCGATGCGGAAAGCACAATGGAATCGCCTTCCTTCATCTTGATGACGAATGAGCCCGGAACGAACAGGTCTTCTTTACATTCAAATCCGCGACGCGCCTCATCGGAATAGGTAATGCCGTTATACCAATATGGAGCGGATTTATATTCGAATGCCGAATTGCTCAACTGCAGATTCAGATTCGGAAAGCCTTCGTACATATTGAAAGACACACCGTTACGAACCCGCTTGAAATCCGTGCGCGCTTCTGAATTCTGCTTTGTCAGGCTATGGATATTTCTGAATGCCAGGAAAGGCTTGAGGATAAGTTCAACTGACGTCGGGGAACGGCGGAGTTCATATCGTATCATCACCTGATCCTTGTCCGGAGAAAGCATTATGCTCTTTACGAATTCGATTTCGCCCACGCGATATACGATCTCAGGAATCGGGTCTGCCTTGAAATCCACGATGTATTTATGCCCGCGCGGGTCATAAACGCCACCGTAACAATGTATTCCCAAGTTGAAGAGTTTACCGTTTGCGGAAATGCTCTCATCCACTGATGACAGCAGCATATATTTCCCGCCTCCGAAATTATCCACCGGCACACCTAACAGACCGTGATAACGCCTCGTGTTGCACGTGACAATGGAGGTGTTGCAATACGCCCCCGTCTTGTTCGCGCATATAATCTCCCTCTTCAATGAATACGAGAGATTCACGAGCTCGGTTTTGTTAAATTTCAGAAATGCCATATACAAAATCTGTTTAGTATTATTATGAGGAGAAACCTTTATTTGTCAGATATGCGGTTTGTTCTTTCAAACACCAATGCGCACCGGCTTGGCAGATAAACTGTCATCGTCGGGCCTGCACAATGCGTTTCTCCGGTTATTAGTCTGTTAAATCCATCGTACCTCTTCTCGTCAGAGTCCAGAACCAGTTTCCATTCTCCTTCCGGAGCCGTGAAAGAGTACCCGCTGAACGAATCTGAAGGGTTGAAGTTCAATGCAAATATAAAATTTCCACGTTTGAATACCAATACTTTTTTTGCCTCATCCGATGCCAGCAATTCAGGTTTTTGCGCCAATATATCCGACTTGCGGAACAGGTGTACAATATCCTCGTCAAAGTTCATAAGATACTTGTAGCGCAGGTTGTCTTGCCGACAGAGAGACCACTGGCGACGGGCATACTTGTATGACCAGCCGTTCCCTTCGCGCGGAAAATCAATCCATTCGGGATGGCCGAATTCATTGCCCATAAAGGTCAGGTAGCCGTCTCCGGCCGTAGCCAATGTGGCCAGTCTTATCATCTTGTGCAGAGCCACTCCCCTGTCCACGACAAGGCTCTTCGAACCGACTGACATAGATGTGTACATCTCTTTATCAATCAGCCTGAATATCAACGTCTTGTCCCCGACAAGCGCCTGGTCGTGACATTCAGCGTAACTTATCGTTTTCTCGTCTGACCTCTTGTTTGTCAACTCCCACCATATCTCTCCGACGCTCCAATGCTCGTCATCCTTCTCTTTCAGCCATTTTATCCAATGGTCGGCAACGCCCATCGCCATACGGAAATCAAATCCGAGTCCGCCTGAAGCGAACGGAGCAGCCAGCCCGGGCATTCCGCTCATATCCTCAGCTATGGTAATGGCGTCCGGGTTTATTTCCTTTACCAGCATCGCAGCCAGAGCAAGATAAGTGACGGCATTCTCGTCAACACCATTGTTGAAATAGTTGTCATATCCGACGAAGTCCCTTCCCAGACCGTGATCCCAGTACAGCATACTGGTCACGCCGTCGAACCTGAAGCCGTCAAGATGATATTCTTCCATCCAGAACTTGCAATTCGACAGCAGGAAATACTTTGTCTCTGACTTTCCGTAATCGAAGCACCTTGAGCCCCAAGCCGGATGATGTCCCTGAGGGCCTTTGTAGAAATACAGGTCTTCCCTGCCGTCAAAGAACCCGAGGCCTTCCGCCTGATTGTCAACGCTGTGGGAATGCACAATATCCATCACCACCGCTATTCCCCTGCCGTGCGCATCATCCACAAGATGCTTGAACTCCTCCGGAGTGCCGAAGCGGGATGACAGCGCATAGAAATTGGAAACCTGGTATCCGAACGAGCCATAGTAAGGATGCTCCTGCAGCGCCATAATCTGCAGAGTGTCATAGCCCAGTTCCTCCACGTGAGGCAGCACATTGACACGGAACTCCTCGAAAGACGAGACCTTCTCCTCTTCCGAGCTCATTCCTATATGACATTCATAGATAAACGGATGCTGCCTTTTTCCTGGGCATTTATGCTTCCAGACATACTGCTGGGCCGGCTCCCAGACCTGGGCGCTGAACACCTTTGTCACAGGGTCCTGAACAACCCTCCTGACATAAGACGGCAGCCTTTCACCTCCTCCGCCCGGCCATTCGATGAACAACTTGTAAAGTTCCCCGTGACGCAGAAACATTGACGGAAGGCAGATCTCCCAGTTTCCGTTTCCTGTAGGTTTCAGGGCATACGCGGATGTGCGTTTCCAATTGTTGAATTCCCCTATGAGATATATGCGGCTGGCGTTCGGCGCCCATTCCCTGAATATCCAACTGCCGTCAGATGTTCTGTGCAGGCCATAGTAAAGATGGTTGTTCAGTCCGTCGGACAAAGAACCGCCGACGCTAATCTTCGCCTTTTCGGCCAGGATTCCGGAATGCCTCGCATCAATCACCTCTTTGTAAGGCATCAGATACGGGTCAGTCTCATAAATATAGGGTTCACCACTCATACCAAATCAATTTGTATCCATCTCATTGACTTTATCACGCACCGAGCGCAGATATGACCTGCAGGATGAAACCAATTCTGCAGAACGCTTCACGTATTTGTCAATATCATCAAGTCCGGTTGACGGATCTTCCACAGTCTCCGCAATCTTCTCAAGTTCCGCCATAGCTTTCTGATAGTCAAATGTATTCATATTTGGTGTCAATATAATCAATTAATACCTAATTGTCAATCTTTTACGTATATTTATGCAATTACGTCAAGAAAGTATCAACGCTGCCCTCCAGCGGATTTCTTATTCGCCGAATTTACAGTACAATCAAGCGTACCGTCCGCAAACATCACCGATATTCTGTCGCCGGGATGTCTTCCTCCGGCAGACTTCATCACGACTCCTTTCTCATCCAGGACAAGCACATATCCCCTTGAAAGAATCTTCCTCGGGTCAGCGCCAAGTATCCGGCTTTCAAGCAGATCTACCCGGGAAGACATAGCGGAAATCTTATTGAGAAATGCCAGTTTGAGGCGTGTTCCGTAAGATGCAATCGCCTGATCTTCATCAGAATAAATATCTATGAATTCATCCGCCAATGCCGTAGGGGTTTTGACGGATTTCCAGGCGGTCATATCGCATATATGATAATCCTGGTCGTGGCCCACGGCAGTAAGCACAGGTATCGGGCAATTCGCAATCGCAGCCGCCACATCATAATTGTCAAAGCAGGCCAGGTCAAGTTTCGCCCCTCCGCCACGGAGAATCAGCACAGCATCGAATGACGGCTGAGCCGAAGAAACACTGCTGATGGCCTCGACTATTGAAGACGGGGCGGAAACGCCCTGCATAACAGCCTCGAACAGTTCCGTATGGAATGTGAATCCGTATTCATTCTCGTGCAGGTGGCGCATAAAATCCCTGTACCCGGCAGCATCCGGAGCAGATATGACGGCAAGACTGTATGGAAGACGTGGAAGTTCAAGAGACTGCTGTTTGTCAAGAAGCCCCTCGGCCTTGAGCCTCGCGATGGTCTCCTGACGTTCACGTTCTTTGTCCCCGACCGTATATTCAGGGTCTATATCATTGACAATCAGAGAGAATCCATACAACTGGCTATAATTCACCTGAACCTGCACAAGCACATTGATGCCTTCCTGCAGCTGGATTCCGGTAACCGACTGGAAATACGGAGCAATGATTCTGAATTTGGAACTCCATATAATCGCCGTCGTCTTTGCGACCAGCCCGGATTCGTCAGATTGAGAGAGTTCCATATAACAGTGCCCGCCTGCTCTGGACTTAATGGCGCTGATTTCGGCTTTCACCCATATTCTGGACGGAAACATTTCCTCCAGACCCTCCTTCAGAAGAGTCTGGAGTGTATATAAATCTATGACATTCCTTTCCATAATCTTGCAGATTCAGAAGCCGGTTTGAAATAATTCCCTGACTTTATCCTAGGAGAGTTTCAAGTCAGTTACAATTTTGGGAGGAACGGAACCTACGGCAAAAAAGGAAACAGCCGGATTATTTCTGCCTCATAAACATCTGCACAGGGCATCCGGTCAGGTCAAAATGCTCGCGCAACTTGTTCTCGAGAAAACGTTTGTACGGCTCCTTTATGTACTGCGGCAGGTTGCAGAAAAACGCGAATGCCGGGAACTTCGTAGGAAGCTGGGTCATATACTTGATTTTCACGAGCTTGCCTTTCCACATCGGAGGAGGATAGTTCTCAATTTCAGGCAGCATAGCGTCCATAAGCTTGGAAGTGCTAATCTTTCTCGAGTAATTCTGCCATACGTGCTCAATCTCGCCTAGCACATCCAGAATCCTCTGCTTCTTCAGCACTGACGTAAATACGATAGGCACATCGCTGAACGGTGCTATACGGGACTGCATCGCCTTGGTGTATTGCGCCATAGTGTTGCTCTCTTTCTCGAAAAGGTCCCACTTGTTTATGACGAGCACACAGCCCTTCTTGTTGCGTTTGATGAGGTTGAAGATATTCATATCCTGCGCCTCCATTCCGGTAGTCGCATCTATCATCATCACGCAGATGTCACTGTGCTCGATTGCCCTGATTGACCTCATCACGGAATAGAATTCCAGGTCCTCGTTGACGCGGTTTTTCTTTCTGATGCCGGCCGTGTCCACAAACACGAATTCGTGACCGTATTTGTTGTAATATGATGAGATAGAGTCTCTTGTGGTGCCTGCTACAGATGTCACGATATTCCTGTCCTCGCCAAGAAGCGCATTCGTCAACGAAGACTTGCCGACATTAGGCTTGCCCACTATGGTTATCCTCGGCACTCCGGGATGCTCGTCTTCCGCCTCCGTATCTTCAGGAAGTTTGCGGAGAACTTCGTCCAGCAAATCACCTGTACCGCTTCCGTTGGCAGAAGATATGCTCCATATCTCGCCAAGTCCCAGAGAATAAAACTGATAGGTATCAAAGACTTTGTCTCCGGAATCCACCTTGTTCACGGCAACCACTACAGGCTTTCCGCTTTTTCTCAACAGATCGGCTATTTCTGAGTCATAGTCAGTTATGCCGGTGGAAGCCTCAACCATAAAAAGTATCAGGTCAGCCTCTTCTATGGCAATGACAACCTGCTTCCTGATTTCTTCTTCAAATACGTCATCAGATCCTGATGTATATCCACCAGTATCAACTACAGAAAATTCTTTTCCACACCATTCACACTTGCCGTAATGTCTGTCACGGGTCACTCCGGCCGTCTCATCGACTATAGCCTGACGCATTCCCACCAAACGGTTAAAAAGTGTGGACTTGCCCACGTTAGGGCGTCCGACAATCGCTACTAAACTCATTTCTAAAACATTTATCCTCTCACGAGGGTTAATAATAATCAGGGCAGGTCCCTGCTACTTCTTCGCGTGCCCCTGCGGATACAGACCGCATCCGGAACACGAATCACTATATGTACCGGAACATACCGCACTGTCTTTCTTTCCCGAGTACATTTTCGCGAATCTTTCGTCATCTTCTTCCCGCATACACTTGATTCCCAGCCTTTTCATATCCTCATTGGCGCCAACGTCCGACTGAGGAAAAGGCTTTTTGCGGAATATGATATTGAAACACATTCCGAAAACTCCGATTCCAATAAAAATCAATGCTGCAAGAAAGACTTTCATTATAATTTCATTTTAAATCCGCACAATAAAATGCGGAAACCGCCTCAAATGGCTTTCAACCCTGCAAGTTAACAATTTTTGACGACAAAAGCCGCCCAGAGCAATCAGACACTGGCCGGCTCGATATTTTTATCAAAAGAATATACCTATGCGGGATTAGAATATGAACTCAGGGCTGATAGGCTCGTTGTCACAGACCTTGCGGATGATTCTCGCAAAAGTCTCTGTCATAGAAACCACCTTGATTTTGCTCTTGTCCACGTTAGGGTCGCTTGTAAGCGGCACGGTATCAGTAACATACACCTCCGACAACTTGGACGCGTTGATTCTGTCATAAGCCGGACCTGAAAGGATTGCGTGGGTTGCGCACGCGCGTACGCTCTTCGCTCCCTTCTCGATCAGGATGTCTGCAGCCTTCGTCAAAGTGCCTGCGGTATCTATCATATCATCGACAATCACCACATTCTTTCCTTCCACCTCACCGATCGCGGTAATGGATGCAACCACGTTGGCTCTCTCCCTTGACTTATGGCAGATAATTACCGGGCAGGCAAGGTCCTTCGCATAAGCGTTAGCCCTCTTGGCACCGCCCATATCCGGAGCCGCGATTGCCAAATTCTCGATATTCAAAGATTTCAGGTAAGGTATGAACACCTTGCTTGCATAGATATGATCCACAGGAATATCGAAGAAGCCCTGAATCTGGTCCGCGTGCAAGTCACAGGTCATAATCCTGTCAACTCCGGCGGCGCAAAGAAGATTTGCGACGAGCTTGGCTCCTATTGACACCCTTGGTTTGTCTTTTCTGTCCTGTCGTGCCCATCCGAAATAAGGCATAACGGCAATCACCTTATACGCAGAGGCCCTTTTGGCGGCATCGATGGTAAGAAGAAGCTCCATCAGATTCTCTGCAGGCGGGAATGTCGATTGAAGCACGAATACGGTTGCGCCTCTGACACTCTCTGTAAATGAAGGCTGAAATTCACCGTCACTGAATACTGTGACTTCGGAATCTCCAAGATGAATGGTGCCTTCGCCTTCGGGCTGAAGTTTGTTAAGTTCGTCAACGACTTTCACTGCAAAGTCTTTTGAAGCCCTACAGGCAAACAATTCCATTTTATGTTCGGTGTTCATTATTGAAGTTATTGGTTTGTTTCATTTAATCCGGAGAGAACCGTCCCGATGTAGTCCAGAATCTCGTCACGTCCCAAAGCCGTCTGGGCAGAACTCGTGAAATATTTCGGAAGTTCCTCCCAATGTTCAGCCAGCTGACACATATCCTTTTCTATCTGGGCAGCCCTTGACACAGGTCCCAATTTGTCGCCTTTAGTGAATATGATCGCGAAAGGAATATCGCTGTTTCCCAATTCGTCGAGGAAATCCATATCGATTTTACCTATATCGTGACGGACATCTATCAGCACAAACAGCATAACCATCTCTTCTGAATGGTTGAGATAGTCACGGATGACATCCTGCAGTTTTGCACGTTCCTGATTGGGAAGTTTCGCAAAACCATATCCGGGAAGATCCACCAGGTACCAAGTGTCGTTGATAAGGAAATGGTTGACAAGTTTAGTCTTGCCCGGAGTACCCGAGGTCATCGCCAACTTGCCGTTTCCGGTCAACATATTTATAAGTGAGGATTTGCCTACATTCGATCTGCCGATGAAAGCGAATTCAGGGAGTTTTCTTGCAGGTTTTTGAGACACCTGCGTACTACTGCCCGCGAATTTGGCGCTTGAGATTTTCATGCCCGATTTCATCTTTTCCGAATATATATTGCGGTTTCGCTAAAAGTTTCGCAAAGATAGCAAAATTTTGCAGTTTTGTGGCAATTTTATAAATTTGCGCCGTAAAAATCCGACTGAAACAATTTTACATTTATAATATGGCAACAACAGCTGACTTCAAGAACGGAATGTACCTTAATTTCAATGGTAAGCCTTGTATGCTGGTTTATTTCCAGCACGTGAAACCAGGAAAAGGTCCAGCTTTCGTAAAGACAAAACTTCGCAATCTTGAGAACGGACGTATTCTCGAGAATACTTTCACCGCAGGTGCAAAAGTAGATACAATCAATGTCGAAAGACGTCCATACCAGTTCCTCTATGAAGACGAGGACGGATTCAACTTTATGCACGAAGAGACTTTCGAGCAGATTCACCTTCCTAAGGATACTGTAGAGAATGCAGACCTTATGAAAGAGGGACAGCACGTTGAGATGATGTTCGTTGTAGATGACGAGAGATGTCTCACCTGCGAGCTTCCTACATACGTAACACTCGAGGTTACTTACACTGAGCCTGCAGTAAAGGGCAACACCGCTTCTACAAGCGCATTGAAAGAGTGCACGCTTGAGACCGGAGCCAAGATTATGGTACCGCTCTTCGTCAACCAGGGCGACAAGATTACAGTCAACACGACTGACCGCTCATACGGACAGCGCGTCTAAGTGATTGCAAAATAATAAGAAAGCGGACGGCCGAAACTTGGCCGTCCGCTTTTTTTTGCCATTTAACCGATATTGACGTAATCGCGTATATCCTGCGCAGACACCGGATCGCCGCCTAAAATCAGAAGACGCTCGACAACATTGCGGAGCTCACGGATATTTCCCGTCCAGCTTTTTTCCTGCAACATGGCGATAGCCTCATCTGAAAACGCTTTCTTGTGCATTCCGGATTCGCTGCTGACCTGAGAATTGAAGTAATCCACTAGCAGCGGAATATCATCCTTCCTCTCATCCAGCGACGGCACGTGCAACACGATGACACTCAGTCTGTGATACAAATCCTCGCGGAAATTTCCTTTCTCAATCTCAGCCCGAAGATCCTTGTTCGTAGCTGCTATCACTCTGACATCCACCTCTATGTCCTTGTCACTACCGACTCTCGAAAGCTTCTTTTCCTGCAGGACTCTCAGCACCTTCGCCTGAGCCGCCAGACTCATATCTCCTATCTCGTCGAGAAACAGCGTACCGCCGTCAGCCTGCTCAAACTTGCCCTTATGCTGCTTGACCGCAGACGTGAACGCGCCTTTCTCGTGTCCGAAAAGTTCACTCTCGATCAGTTCCGAAGGGATGGCTGCGCAGTTCACTTCAATATACGGAAGCGCGCTTCTGTTGCTCTGCTGGTGAAGACTCCTCGCCACTAGCTCCTTTCCAGAGCCGTTCGGGCCGGTAATCAGCACTCTCGCATCTGTCGGAGCTACCTTCTCTATCATCTCCCTCAAGTGACATATCGGCGCGGATTCGCCGATCATCTGCTTTCCATAGACCTTTTTCTTCAGATTGGTATTCTCTGTCAGAATCTGCGAGCGCTCTGTAGCGTTCTTGATCGTAATCAGTATTCTGTTGAGGTCCAGAGGTTTCTGTATGAAATCGAATGCACCTTTCTTGATGCACTCCACCGCAGTATCGATATCCCCGTGACCCGATATCATTATTATGGATGAATCCACGCCGTCATTGTGCAAACGCTCGAGGACTTCCGTTCCTTCCATATTAGGCATCTTGATGTCACAGAAAATGACATCGAACCGCTCTTTTTCAGCAAGTTCTATGGCAGAATTGCCGTCCTCGGCGACTTCAACGCTATATCCTTCATCGGACAGAATCTCTTTCAACGAGTTTCTGATAGCCCTTTCATCATCTACAACTAGAATTCTCATATAATTATAATATTTTCAGACCTCTTCGGTCGCTACGCGCTTCGCGCAAGTTTGCAGTTTTACTTTCGGTCGCTACGCTCCGAGTTTATGTCCATTTCATCAGCAGCTAAGTTGCCGGCGACAAACTAACGCTCTCTCGCAAATCAACCCCGAACAAACGAAGCCGCAGGCTTTATAGCAAATATTGTTCTAAAACCGCAGTCGGCAACGAAATTCCAACCAACATTACAACGAATTGCCGCCAACAGTTCCATTCAAGGCAATCAATCTTTATTCTTCGGATAGCGGACCGTGAAGCAGGCACCTTTCAACGAGAACGACTGACTGTAGAAAATCTCACCTCCGCACCGCTCCAATATATTTTTGCAAATCGCCAGGCCTAGACCCGTACCGCTGCTCTTCGTAGTGAAATTCGGCGTAAACAGACGGCTTCGGTTCTCATCCTTGATTCCCGGCCCGTTATCCTCTATCACAATATCAT
>CAVKAQ010000019.1:0-34320 GCA_963654225.1 Butyricicoccaceae bacterium
TGAGCTACGGAGGCTCGTCCCTGTGGGCATTCACGATAATGCTCTCCATCTTCATTGCCCTCGACCACAAGGAAAAGAAATACTTTTAGCAGATACTCACTCTTTGGGAACACCGTCTTGAAGCCACAGAGCGGGCCAAAAAGCTTAAGAATTTCGAAAACCCTTCATCCGGAGTTTTCAACCTGATTCTGGCATTGGAAAAGAGCCTCAAATGAAAAAAAACGGCTGGACGGAGGGATTCCGCTCAGCCGTTTTAAAAGTATTTTGCTATTGATTAGCAGTTCATTGCGCCGCAGACGTGGATGACCTGTCCGCTGACATAAGAGGAGAGGTCTGAGGCAAGGAAGAGCGCAACCTTTGCGACATCTTCAGGAGTACCGCCCCTGCGCAAAGGAATTGTCTTGACCCACTGCTCGCGAACTTCCTCCGGAAGCGCCTTTGTCATATCGGAGATAATGAATCCAGGAGCGATGCAGTTTGCCCTGATTCCGCGAGGTCCCATCTCTTTCGCAATTGACTTCGCAAGACCGATAAGTCCTGCCTTTGAAGCGGAATAGTTGCACTGTCCGGCATTACCGGAGACACCTACTACAGACGACATATTGATGATGCTTCCGCCACGCTGCTTTGACATGACAGGCACAATCGCGTGGATGAAATTGAATGCGGACTTCAAGTTAACATTGATTACTGCATCCCACTGAGCCTCGCTCATTCTGAGCATAAGACCATCCTTGGTGATGCCGGCGTTGTTTACAAGCACGTCAATGTGGCCGAAATCAGCAAGAATCTGATTTACAACCTCTTCCGTCTGAGCAAAGTCAGCCGCGTTAGATGCGTATCCCTTAACTTTATGGCCGAATGCCTCAAGCTCCTTGATAGTCTCTTCAGCAGCCTCGTTGATGACAAGATCAGTGAAAGCGACATCCGCACCTTCCGAAGCAAACTTCAGTGCGATAGCCTTTCCTATTCCTTTGGCGGCGCCTGTTATCAGCGCAACCTTTCCATCTAATAATCCCATTTTGATATTTTTTATTTATAAACTATTTAACTAACTTTGCCTTTCCAATTCGCTTTGGTGGTGGAATTGGTAGACACGAGGGACTTAAAATCCCTTGGGCAGCAATGCCTGTACGGGTTCAAGTCCCGTCCGAAGCACGAGAAACATCACAACGCCTTAAAGCGATGCGATGTTTTTCTCGTTTAACAGGTTCTTGCCCTCTGCAGTAAGCGCGTAAGCTATGCGGTCCGCATAATGCTTCTCCACCTTTCCTCGCACAATCTTCATCGTACTGTTGACCATATGATTCTGCTCCGTGAACGGCTCGTCAGCAACAATGATTGCGGCAGGAAGCCATCTTTCAGGGAAAATTCCTTCACGTGAACCGCCCTTGCGATAAGAATTGACCTCCTCCTGGATTTTCTTGAGCATCAACTCCTTAGCCTCACGCGAATT
Source organism: Butyricicoccaceae bacterium (assembly GCA_963654225.1). Taxonomy (GTDB): domain Bacteria; phylum Bacteroidota; class Bacteroidia; order Bacteroidales; family UBA932; genus Cryptobacteroides. Next base: position 1,457 of record CAVKAQ010000019.1, read on the forward strand.
GAGATCCAACTCAGGATTACCGCTCTTGACATATTCCTTGAGAGCCTCCTTGTTAGGCACAATCACTACTGTGGTATATGGGTCCTGATTGTTGTGGAGCACCACCTGATCGATGAACTTCGAACTGTCCGTAAGCGAATCCTCAAATCCTTCCGGGCTGTATTTCTCACCGTCAGCAGAAATGAGCAGAGACTTGAAGCGGCCGACAACGTACAGGAATTCCTTATCTCTCATATATCCCATATCTCCTGTGTGCAACCACCCGTCAACAACGGTCTCAGCAGTGGAAACAGGGTTCTTCCAATATCCGGCCATCACATTCTCGCCACGGATGACAATCTCTCCGCGCTCGCCATAACCGAGAGAATTTCCTTCTCCGTCGCAAATCTTGATGTCCATAGGCTTCACGACACGGCCTGACGAACCGAAAATGCAATGTCCCTTTGAATTGGCTGAGATGATAGGTGTAGCCTCTGACAGTCCGTATCCCTGGAACATCGGTATTCCGATAGCGCAATAATATCTTTGCAATGCAATGTCCAGCAACGCACCGCCGCCGACAAAGAACAACATTCTGCCGCCGAGTCCCTGACGCACATTCTTGAAGATGATTTTGTCAAACAGCGCCATAAGAGGCTTCTTCCAAAGCTGAAGGATACCTCCTCTGTTGTAATACTCTTTGTTATAAGAGATTGCGAGATTCAACGCAAAATTGTAGAGTTTCTCGACCTTAGGGCCTTTCGCCTTGATGCCCGACTCGATATTCTTCTTGAAATTACGTGCAAGCGCAGGCACTGAAAGCATCACGTGAGGACGCACCTCCTTGATAGCCATAGGGATATTCTTCAATGAAGCCATCGCAGTCTTTCCTACCGGAACAGTAGCGATGCTGCCGCCGTATGACATCATTGTATAGAATCCGGCCACGTGCGCAAAACAGTGGTCGAGCGGAAGGATAATCAGCATCACCGCATCAAGAGGTATGGAAATGACCGAATGAGCCTGCTCGACGTTCGCAGTGTAGTTCCTGTGAGTCAGCAGAATACCTTTAGGGTCTGCGGTTGTGCCTGACGTATAACTTATGTTGGCATAGTCATCCGGGCCTACCGATGCGGCTCTCTCTTTCAGAGCATCAGGATTTTCAGAATTGAACTTCTCACCGAGACGCATAACCTCTGACATAGGAATCTCGTTATCCTTGTATTCAGACATATCATCAAACACGATAACCTTCTCAACAGCAGGAGTTTCGCCGAGAATACGCCTTACTTTAGGAAGCTGGTTGGCCGACACCATCACGAATCTCGCATCGGAATGATTGATACGGAACACCAGGTCACTTCCCTCTTCCAGCTTTATGGAAAGCGGCACGTTCACGCCACCGGCATACAGAATACCGAGCTCTCCGATAACCCACATATTCCTACCCTCGGACAGAAGCGCAACCTTGTCGCCCTTCTGCAGTCCCAGCGACATAAGTCCGGCAGCCACTTTATATGCCTCCAGCCTTGTCTGCTCAAATGTGGTTTCAGTCCATTTGTCCGCAGGTTTCTCGCGGAGAAAAACGTGTGATGAAAACTCGCGTGTGTATTTTTCTACAAAATCAATTATTGTAGGTCTCTCAGTTGCCATATTATCAATTATTTGGTGTCTTCGTTAGGGAAAAGTCCGAACAATTCGGAGTCTATCATATCGGTAACGGCCTCGAAGTCTTCCTCCTTGTTTCCGAATTTATATCTGTCGGCATCAATCACCAGCAGGTGACCTTTGTAGGAAGAAATCCAATTCTCGTAACGCTCGTTAAGTCCTGTAAGATAGTCGATTCTTATAGTCTTTTCATATTCGCGGCCACGCTTCTGAATCTGAGCCACCAGGTTAGGTATGGAGGACTTCAGATATATGAGGAGGTCCGGCATTTTCACCAGGGACATCATCAAATCGAACAGATCTGAATATGTCTCAAAATCACGGGAACTCATCAGGCCCATATCGTGCAGATTCGGAGCGAAAATCCTAGCGTCCTCGTAGATTGTCCTGTCCTGGATTATGACCTCTTCATTTTTGGAAATATCCACGACATCCTTGAAACGCTTGTTAAGGAAATAAATCTGAAGGTTGAACGACCATCTGCTCATATCATCGTAGAAATCAGATAGATACGGATTAAAGTCAACCGACTCGAATTTTGGAGTCCAACCATATCTCGCAGCAAGCATCTTTGTCAGAGTCGTCTTGCCGCTGCCGATATTTCCAGCTACCGCAATATGCATAAAACTATACTGTTTATCTATTACACAAATTTATCGCCGCCTGCAAACACACGTTCTCAAGCAGCGACACAAAAGTAAGAAATTTCTGACTAGGGACAAAAACATTGCACCCTATTGAACATAGATAGGCTACTTTGGAAGTCACGACATTACTTGACGAGTTTGAAAGTAGCTATATCACTGGATTGCTTCTCTCCGTTCAGATAGAATCTCCTTGTTATGGAAGGATTACCGTTTGCCTTCCATTTGAATTTGTTGAATATTGTTATCGTATCAGAATTGCCGTCTCCCCAATGAATCACCAGTTTTTCATTGTCGATGTTTTCCTGTCCGTCCAATTCGCCGAAGCACAGACGCCATTTACCGAACGAATCCGCCTTGAGAGTCAGTCCGCTGAAGACAGGCATGTATGCCTTTGTCTTAGGACCTGATTCTTCCGAACTTATGGAATAAGTTTCTCCTTTCCATTCAGCAGTAATCTTGTCGACAGAGAATAACCCCTCAACCGCGTCAGGGTCAATGAGATTTTCGCCATCCGCGTTGTTCACATAAATCTGCACTTCAATCGGAGCTATATCCCATATCACATCGTCCCCCGCTGATGCGCAAGACAACATCGACCCGCAGATTGCAACCGCAGCTGTCAATTTGAGATATAAACTGTTTATGAATTTCATTGTCTCATCAATTTTAACATCGGCAAACAAGATGCAGTTCAAGGCCGATCCGTTGCACGGAAACAATTTCTGACGGCAGAAAATCCGTACCGTACACCACAAATCTATTGATTTCACCACATCTTCTGACCAAACGGCGGAATCAGGAGAATGTCACCACAAAATTTCCGGAGGAAACAATTTATCGACTAACTTAGCGCACCGGTAAAATAAACTACTTCAACTATGAATGCAGAATTCAGACAAATCTTCGAACGCGAATATACCTGGATTGCAGGTTTTATGAGAAATGTAAGACGGTATGCCCGCAGAGAAGCCCTCATATATCCTGATACGGACCGGAGATGGACCTACGATGAGCTGAACAGGGAGAGCAACAAGTTTGCGTCCGCGATGCTCAGAGACGGCATGAAAAAAGGAGATGTGATAATGTATCAGCTCCTCAACTGTCCGGAATTCGTCTTCGTGTATGTAGCCTGCCACAAGCTTCACACTGTCAACGCTCCGATAAACTTCAGGCTCAGCCCGGGAGAAATCGCGCAGAACATTGACGACTCCAAGCCGAGGATTCTTCTTTTCGACTCAAAACAGGAGAAAGTGATACTCGAGGCCGTGAATCTTGCCACATTCAAACCAGAGAAACTGATTGTGACTGACACCACAAGCCACGGCAAGATCATTTCATACAACGACTATGTGGGAAGTATGTCAACTGAGAATCCCGTCCTGCCATACGAGTTGAACATCTATGACGAAACCACGAGGTTATACACCTCAGGCACGACCGGAAGGCAGAAAGGAGTGCCTCTCACAAGCATCAACGAAGTGCTTTCAAGCCACGACGTGATGATTCATTTCCCGATGAGTTACAAGGACATATCAATGAACACGACCCCTTGGTTCCACAGAGGCGGTCTTCATTGCGCTGGGCCTTGCCCGGCTCTGTATGCGGGAGCTTGTATGGTGATTATGGGCAAGTTCAACGCCGACAAGACTTTGGATTATATCGGGAAATACCATATTACATTCGTCGTGGGTGTCCCTACTGTGCTTGAAGACCTTGCGAACGCACAGGAGAACAACCCGCGCGAGCTCAAATCGCTCAAAGGAATCGTGACAATGGGAAGCCCGCTCGACAAGGCTGCCTGCATCAGATATCAGAAAGTGCTCACGCACGACATCTTCAACGGTTATGGCACCACAGAAACATTCTGGAACACATTCCTGAGGCCGTTTGACCTTCCGGAGAATGCCGGAACAGCCGGCGCATCCTGCATTGACGATGACGTCAGAGTTGTCAAGGTCTATGAAGACAGGAAAGCGGAACCGGACGAACTTGTCGCTCCTGACGGCAAGGAAATCGGTGAGGTCATAATAAGCACACCGGCAAAATCTCCATATTGCTACTACAACAATCCTGAGGAAACTGCAAAAAAATACTACAAGGATTTCATCTATACCAATGACTTGGCCACTTGGGACAAGAACAACTTCGTCACTATCGTCGGCCGCAAGGACGATATGATCATCTCTTCCGGAGAGAACATCTATCCGACACAGGTCGAGGAGGTCCTCAATATGAACCCGAAGGTGAAAGACTGCATTGTCACCGCAGTTCCGGACAGAGTGAGAGGCCAGCTGGTGACCGCTTATGTCATCAAGAATGACGAATCGCTTACCGTCGAGGAGCTTGACAATTTCTGCAAGGAGAGTCCGCACATCGCCAACTACAAGAGACCGCGCTATTACAGGTTTGTCGATGAGATTCCGTTCAATGCGACCGGCAAAAAGTTGCACTTCAAGATCAAACAGACAGCTGCCAAAGATTTGGAGGCGGGGCTTCTTACCAAGATATGATTGTTTCCGCAAAAAAGTGTTAAATTTGCGATGTGATGAAATTTTTCGGCTCACATCGCTTTTTGGCAATTCTCCTGACTGCCACATTGTTTTCAGTGAATGTTGCTGCACAGACCTCGTTCATAACAGGCCTGGAGGGCGGTTTTACATTTTCGGCGGCACAATGCGGTGACGCCGCGAAATCATTTACATTCACCACCGGAGGACGCATATTCAAGGTGCTTACCTTCTATTATAACGGCAGCACGCTCACCGCAGTGGAAGACGCTTCCGGAAAGAGAACGATTCTGTTCGTCAACGGCAAGCCGAATATGGCTACTTCTTCAGGCAAGGCCTACCCGACACTGGGATTCTCCGGAAATGCTGAGCTCAAGACCAATGAATACACGGTAGGAACTCACGATTTCACCGATGACGGCGAGATGGAACTTGTCATTGGAGTCCGCACAAAAGACGGAGCGGGACAAGCTATGTACATCTTCGCATTTTCTTCCAATCAGTGGAAATGTCTTGGAGAGATGGTCATAAAGGGACGCGAGGTGCGTTCCAGCCGCGTTTTCAGACAGACGGTGACCATTAAGGATGCGGCGACCAGTGTTTTATATACCTGGACATACCACGGGGGGCACTTCGATTTTCTGTCAAGCGACCACCAGAACGATCCTGACGCTCTCTACCGATAGCAAATAATTTCTTACAACTATGATATTAAAAGCAATCTACATTCTCGGCCTCGTGCTGACTGTAATGGCGGCAATCGATATTTGGAAAATCAATGCCGACGCCATCAAGAAACTCGTCGTAATTGTCCTTCTGCTGCTTACAAGCTGGATTGGAATCGCATTCTATTATCTTTACGCAAAGGACAGACTGGCCGGCTGGCTGAACAGTTAAAAAAAAGAGGGGTTGCCCCCTCTTTTTTTTAACTGTTCGAGTATTCTTCATTGGGGAAAGAATTCCCCAAACCCCTTCGGTCACTTTGTTCCGAATAGAGTTCCACAATAACCGCTTTTTGTCATCTGCGCGTGGGGCAAGGGGTCGAATAAAAAGATGGGATACAAGGCTCTCGACGCGCCCAACACCGGAGGGGCAAAGCCCCGCTTTTTTGTTTACCCTCAGCCACTTCGTGGCAGCTCCCAGGAGCACGGGGAAAGTATTCCCCGACACCCCTTCGGTCGCTACGCTCCGAATAGAAGTTCTCAAGACCGCTTTTTATTCACCCCTTGAAGCTAAACTGAATTCACATCCGCAATATAACTGATTATAAAACTTACGCTCGCGGATGATTTCGTTTCTTCTGTCCTGAAGTCCGCCCTTGCGCCAGTTCATCGCCCACCACGTAACACCGGGAAATATACTGCACGCCCGATCTCCAGCCTCATTCACCTGAGCAAGGTCTTTCCATCTGGACGATGCCAGAGTAGTCGTAAGAACATCGAATCCATTTTCCTGTGCATATCTTGCCGCGCGCTCAAGACGATAACGGAAACATTCGGTACAGCGCAAACCCTTCTCCGGCTCGCGTTCCAGTCCCTTCGCCACACATCTCCAGTCATCGTGGCTATACTTATCAATGACTATCTCAAGACCTGTTTCTTCCGCATATCGGATACATTCATCACGGCGGATTTCGAACTCCGAAACCGGAAAAATATTGGAATTACTATAGAAAATCACAGGTCTAATTCCGTGATTCACAAGGCATTCCACAATAGCGGACGAGCACGGGGCACAACAGGCGTGAAGCAACAGTCTGCTGCCCGGCATATCTATTTTCAGCTTATTCTTGACTATCTGACTCATACCGCAAATTTAACCATTATTAGGGATTGTAGGTCTTGTTGCGAGGGTGTACCTTTGCAACATTGGATTGAGATTATAAGCCATATAGTTAAAGTGAATCCTTTTGATTGTTGTGAAAAGCGGTCTCCTGTGAAGGAAAACCGCTTTTTCTTTTGAAAGATGCTTCAAAAAGCGGAAGGAATCTGACTATGTAGCCCCGACAATATTCCTCAGAAACTATTTCGGGAGGAATTTCTCAAATAACGGAAAAATTTTGTTTAATTTGTAGAGAATAACGATTTTTTTATGACTGTCAAAGATAAACACCAGGGCAAGCTCTTCTCTCTCGGGATGAAGATGGCTGAAGTTCCGGATGCGGACCACAGACTTCTAGGCGTAATCCGCAGATTGGGGCTTACGTTCGGATTCGGCGAAAAAACCGTGGAAGAGGTCTGCACGGAGAACGGTGTAAACCCTCACACCCTCCTGCTTATCAGCAAAATCTATGTGTATGAAAATTATATTCCTTCGAAGGAAGAACTCTCCCGAAGCAGCATGAAGGATATAATCACATATCTGCACAGTTCGCACGATTTCTATATAGGCCTCGCGCTGGAAAATCTGGACAAGGCGATAAAATCAATGATAGAGCAATGCGACGAGAAGCACGTGACTATCCTGATGAAGTTTTACAACGGGTATAAGAGCGAGATTCTCAAGCATTTCGAATATGAGGAAAACACCGTATTCCCTTATATAAAGTCAATTGATGAAGGCAAACTGAGCACCGGAGACTACGACATTGACCAGTACGAGGAGAACCATTCCGACGTGGACGAGAAGTTGAATGACCTCAAGAGCATCGTGATGAAGTATCTCCCGAAGGACTGTGACGACAACAAGATCCAGAATGTGCTTGACTGCCTTTACTCGCTCGAAGACGATTTGGAAAAGCACACATACATCGAAGATGAAATCCTTGTACCGATGGCTGAAGCCAAAGAAAAGGCATTGGGAATCACTCCGGCCAGGTTAAGGAAATAGAAAATGAGAGAACCTATAAAGAAAATACTCATAATAGAGCCTTCGATAATCATAGCGGAAGGACTTCGGCAGATTGTGGACACGTTTGCCGAATGTTCTGTCTGCGGCATACTGCAGGACCTCAACGGTGGCATAGAGCACTGCCTGGATGAATACGATGCCGATCTTGCAATCGTGGATCCTGCCATATTCGACAGTCAGACCAGAGCCGGAGGCCGTGACCTCATAAAAGGAGGCCTCAACGTCCCGGTCATCGCTCTGCTGTCATCGGCAATGGACGCGAGCTTCACTGCCAACTACGATGCGACAATCTATCTGACAGACAAATCCGACGAAATAGAGCAGAAACTTTCTGCAACTCTGAAAGCCAACCCGACCGAACAGAAGGGCGACGGCGAGGAATTGTCGGCAAGGGAGAAAGAGATTCTCGTATGCGTCGCCAAAGGTATGCTGAACAAGGAAATCGCCGACCATTTCAACATTTCAATTTACACAGTAATCACTCATCGTAAAAATATTACCAGAAAGACGGGCATCAAGACAGTCGCTGGTCTGACTGTATATGCGCTGTTGAACAACCTCATAGATATGAACTCAATGGAATGAGAGGTTGTCAAAAGGGACTGAAACAATATGGACTTTAACGGAATTATAGTGGGGGCCGCCACGTTTTTCATAATCGGGCTTTGCCATCCGCTTGTAATCAAGGCTGAATATAAATATGGAAAATGTGCCTGGTGGATATTCGCATTGGCAGGCATAATATTGGGGACATTATCATTATTCCTAAACAACACGACCGCTTCCACCGTCTGCGGAGCGGGTGCATTTTCTTTCTTCTGGGGAATCGGCGAAATGTTCGAACAGGAAAAGAGAGTTCTCAAAGGATGGTTCCCGGAGAATCCTAAACGTCGCGCACATTATGAAGCGCGCAGAAAAGCGACCGGAATCCGCAGATGGACAAAGCCTCAAGACTGAATTGCAACTGAATCCCAATAAATTGGGATACAATCTGAACTATATTCATTATAACTTTGCGCACGTTTACGGGTGGCTGAAAACGCATTGTCGCGTCGGCATTTCCGTACAACGCGAGCGATATGAGATTATCTGACTTAAAAACAGGGGAACGCGGTGTCATCGTAAAGGTGAACGGACACGGAAGTTTCAGGAAAAGACTTATAGAAATGGGGTTCATAGCCGGCAAGAAAGTTACCGTAGTGCTAAATGCCCCATTGAAAGATCCTATTGAATATGAGATACTTGGCTATAAGTTATCGCTAAGGAGAAGCGAGTCCGACCAGATTGAAGTGATCGGAGAAAGTGAGGCGAAGGAACTCATCCAGCACACTCACGAGTACGATACAATATTCACTGAAGATTGCGATGAGGAGGATTCTCTGAACAAGATGATGGACAAGCTCGCGGAAGAAAGAGAGCACACCGTCAGAGTGGCCTTGGTAGGTAATCCGAACTGCGGAAAAACATCGCTTTTCAATATCGCGTCAGGCTCTCACGAACACGTGGGCAATTACAGCGGCGTAACCGTAGATGCCAAAGAAGGCCGCTTCGAATACAAGGGCTACAAGTTCATCCTTGTAGATCTGCCAGGAACTTATTCACTTTCAGCATATAGCCCGGAGGAACTGTACGTCCGCAAGAATCTTATCGAGAATGTTCCGGATGTCGTAATCAATGTCGTGGACGCGTCCAACATCGAGAGGAATCTATATCTGACGACTCAAGTTATCGATATGAACCTCAGAGTCGTGATGGCTCTGAATATGTATGACGAACTGCAGTCGAAGGGTGACAAGCTGGACACCAAGCAGTTGGGTTATCTTTTGGGAATGCCGGTATGTCCGACAATAAGCCGTGACGGAACAGGTATCCCTGAACTTTTCGACACCGTCATAAAAATCTACACTCAGAGCGACCCTAAACTGGCGCGCCACATCCACATCAACCACGGTACCGAGATTGAGAAAAGCATTGACAGGATAAAGCTCCTTCTGCAGGAGAACAAGTCTTTGCGCGACAAATATTCCACCAGATACCTGGCTATCAAGTATTTGGAAAACGACAAGGATATCGAGAAAGTCGTCGAGGCTCTGCCGAACAGGGACGAAATCATAACTGCGAGAACGGAGGAGGGACGGAGACTTGAGGAACTTCTTCACACGAATGCAGAATCCGCCATCGTGGACGCTAAGTACGCATTCATCCAGGGCGCATTGGCAGAAACATATCAGCCTCACTTGGAAACCGCGCCGAAAAAGACGATTACAGACAAGATTGACGCAGTCGTGACTAACAAATGGCTGGCGTTCCCGATATTCATCGCATTGCTCTATATCATCTTCCAGACTACGTTCGCAGTCGGAGACTATCCTATGCAGTGGATTGACTGGCTTGTCGGAAAGGTCGGTGAATTCGTGGCGATGTTTATGGCAGACGGCTGGGTGAAGGACCTCGTCGTGGACGGAGTGATATCAGGCGTGGGCAGCGTGCTAGTGTTCCTGCCTAACATCCTGATTCTGTATTTCTTCATCTCGCTGATGGAAGACTCTGGCTATATGTCCAGAGCGGCTTTCATCGTGGACAAGCTGATGCACAAGATTGGACTTCACGGCAAGTCGTTCATCCCTATGGTAATGGGATTCGGATGCAATGTGCCCGCGATAATGGCGACTCGCGCCATCGAGAGCCGCAAGAGCCGCATCATCACCATCGCCATACTTCCGTTTATGTCCTGCGCCGGAAGGTTGCCTATATTCGTGCTGATTGCGGGAGCATTCTTTCCGCACAACGCGGCACTGGCACTGTTGGGCATATACTTGACAGGTATAGTCCTGGCAATTCTCTCGGCTATTGTTATGAGCAAGTTTGTCAAGGATGACGATTTGCCTTTCGTTATGGAACTGCCGCCCTACCGTATTCCTACGGGCAAGGCTATCTGGCGTCATACTTGGGAGAAAGGCCGCCAATATCTCCAGAAGATGGCCACGACCATCCTGATATGTTCAGTCATAATCTGGGTGTTGGGATATTTCCCTAAGAATGAAGGCCTTACTGCAGCTCAGGAGAGATATTCCGAAATCAAAGCCGCCGGCAGCAATGTATCCGCGACAGGCGCAGGCATCGCAAACGGCGAAAGCATTCTGAATGATGAGGGCGCAACCGAGGACTTGAATGTACTTGCAGCGCAGATAGATTCGCTGTACGCTTATCAGCAGGAACATTCCTATATCGGTCAGTTGGGACATCTGGTATCTCCGGTTATGGAGCCCCTTGGATTCAACTGGAAGATGGACGTCGGCTTGCTAACAGGTATCGCAGCCAAGGAATTGGTGGTCAGCACATTGGGCGTAATGTACGCCGAGGGTGCAAGAGTTTCCGAGGGAGATGACCTGAGTGAGGACACACAACTCCAAAATGCACTGGTGAATGACATCAGTCCTGCCGCCGCACTGGCATTTATGATATTCGTGCTGCTGTATTTTCCTTGCATCGCGACGTTCGTCGCCATCAAGAATGAGACGGGAAAATGGAGCTGGGCAATCGCCTGCTGCACTTATACGATGGTAGTCGCGTGGATTGCCGCGTTTGCAGCATATCATCTGGCACTGTTGTTCTTATAGGGAAGAGTATTCCTAGGGGCAGCAGCTTCTAGAACAGGCCGTAAAGTTCGGAGTCTATCTTGTCGGTAATGAATGCGAAGTCTTCAGGATTATTCTGAAAATCAAGGCCATCCGCATCGATTTCGAGCACACGGCCCTTATACTCGGAAATCCATTTCGCATAACGGGCGTTCAAGCCTTCAAGATATTCAAGGCTGATATGCTTCTCGTAGTCTCTGCCTCGTTTCTGAATCTGCGCGACAAGATGAGGGACAGAAGCCTTGAGATAAATGAGCAGGTCCGGAGCCTTTACCATAGACATCATCAGACGGAAAAGATCCATATATGTCTCGTAGTCCCTGTCCGTCAGGTTGCCCATATCCTTGTTGTTTGCCACGAATATATGCACGCCCTCGAAAATTGTCCTGTCCTGGATAATCACGTCCTTTGAATTCGCGATTTCAAGGACATCCTTGAACCGCTGGGTCAGGAAATACACCTCCAGATCAAAAGACCATCTCTTTATGTCCTTATAGTAATCTTCGAGGTAAGGATTGAAGGTAACTGCTTCATATTTAGGCACCCAGCCATAATGTTCCGCCAACATTCCGGTCAATGTGGTCTTGCCGCATCCTATATTTCCTGCTATACCTATGTGCATAAGAATACCTTTGTAGAGGTGCAAAAATACGATTCTTTCGCTAGTAAAGCAAAGAGGATAATGATAGTTTTAGTATTTTTGCGCCAGACTTTTCAAGAATATGCTTAAGGTACTGACATTCCAATTCAACCCGTTCGGGGAAAACTGCTCTCTCGCCTGGGACGAGACCGGCGAAGGCGTAATCATTGATCCGGGCTTCTATGACGTTTCGGAAGCGCAGAATTTATATATGAAGATTGAGGAGAAAGGTGTAAAGCCAAAGATGATTCTGCTGACACACGGGCATTTCGACCACATATTCGGAGTCAAGGAATGTGCGGACAAGTTCGGCATTCCCGTTTATATGAACGACAATGACAAGAGCGTGGTAACCAATGGATTGAGCCAGAAGTTCGACCTGAAGGCGCCGGATATCACATTCAGTACCGAACCATTGGAAGACGGTCAATCGATAAAATTCGGAAACACGGAATTCAAGGTGATCACGACTCCGGGGCACACGCCAGGCGGGGTCTGTTTCTATGACGAGGCGGACAAAGTCTTGTTTTCCGGAGATACGTTGTTTGCGGGCTGCATCGGCCGCACAGACCTTGTAGAAGGCGATTACGACAAGATTATAGTCTCGATTATGGAGAAACTTATGGGGCTTCCCGGTGATGTCACCGTATTTCCCGGACACGGACGCCAGACCGGTATCGCGGAGGAAAGAACCCACAATCCGTTTCTACAGCCGTTCAACGAACCCGACCCGGAACATCTCGACTGGGACGCCGACGGCATCGAGATAAAAGGTATAAATTGATATTCTGGGCAAGGAGAACAACGCAGTAGACCGCTTTTTATTCATCCCCTCCGACCATTATCTTCATACGATTCCACCCCAACACAGGCAGCACAAACGACAGCAGGCAGGCTGACAGCCAGAAAATAGACACGGGCGTAAAGTCATATATTCCTTGCTCAATCCCGGCGTGTCCGCCCTGGATAAGATAACCGCTGACCACATCCTGGATGGCAGCCGCCACATAACTTGAAATGCCGACTATTCCGAGAGCTGCGCCTGTCGCCTTGCGGGGAACTATATCCACAGCCATCAATCCGGCGACAATGCAATAAAGTACACCTATGGACAGGCTGAAAAGAGATATGTAAATGATATTCAGCAGATAGCCGCCTCCTGCGAACAGGAACAATGCGAGCGACACAAGGCACAGAATTCCTGACAACACGACAGGCTTCACTCTGTTGCCACGGAACACAGTATCCGAGAGCCATCCCGCGAAGATGGTGCCCGCCACGCCGAAAGCCTCTGAAAATGCGATTATCTGAGTGGCCGCAGGCAATGAGAAACCTCTTGACTTCTGCAGGAACAGCACGCCCCAACCGCTTACCGCATACTGAGTTATATATACGAATGCGCTAGATGCCGCAATTATCCATATACCCGGATGGCGGAAAACTATTCTCTGCAGCACCCTGGTTGGCATAGTATCAGTTTTCTTAGGCTGCTCACCAGAAAGTTGCTGCACAGACGGCAGGCCTTTACTCTCCGGAGTATCTGACACATAGCACATTACTATCAGTCCGCCAATCGCTCCGGACACTGCGGCGAAGAGGAAACCCCATTCCCAGCCCAAAGCACCGACGACTACGCCTGTCAGTATGAATGTCAGGAATTTACCCAGATATGGGCTCGCGCTGAAAATGCTGTAATATGTGCCGCGCTTTGACAAAGGGAACCAACGTGAAAGATTGATTATACCGGGAGGCGCGCCCATCGACTGCACCCATCCGTTCACACCCCAAAGCAGGAAGAATATGATAAAAATCAGTGTCCTCGGGAAGGCTGCCAGCGAGCCGAAGATTCCGAACAGGCCCATCAGCAGATTGACAACGGCGGACACGAACAGCCCCACCGCCATAAACCGGCGTATATTGCAGTAGTCCGCTATGAATCCGTTGACGAATTTTCCTATGGCATAAACGAACAGAAGCGCCGAGCCTATGAGTCCCAACTGCCCCGCCGTAAACACGCCCCCGTCGATAAGCGGCTGCTTCACAACGCTCAAGGTCATCCTGCACACATAATACAGACTATATGCCACCGTAGCACCCCAAAAGGTGCGATTTCTCAACCGTCTGTAAGTCCCGTCCACCGCTTCCGGACTGACTTTATCCGCGGAAGGCTTGGATATTCTGAAATATGTATAAAGACTCATCCGTCAGTGCATTCCTGCCTGAAAAATTAATCATAGCATTTGCACGGACAAAGGTACAAATTATTGAAATAATCTGCACAATTGAGTATTTTTGTGAGTCCGGCCACAGCTTCAACTCCGAAAAGGCAGTTCAGCATTGTGCCGCGCAAAAACCAATAAATACAGAAATGGCCAAAAGGCCAAAGCCACCAGGAGAATTTTTTCAAAACAACTTCTAAATAAAATGAAGAAAATCATCATCAAGTCGGCAATTGCCGCCGCTCTGCTCGGGCTGACCACACTGACGCAGGCACAGACTCCCAACAAAGTCGAGTACACATTCACCGAGGCATCAGACCTCACATTGATCGGCAAACTTTTCCCTGATACCCCGAATCCTTATCACAGAATAGACACCGTAAAGCACAAAGGATTCACCAAATACGAGAATCTGCAGGTCCGCCAGTCATCCGGAATCGCCGTCACATTCAAGACGAATTCCACTACAATCTCTGTAAAGACAGAATTCGGCTACCTTGACAACAAGACCAACACCGGCGACTACTCCGCTCACGGATATGACCTTTACATAAAGAAGGACGGAAAATGGCTGTGGGCTGCCGCAGGATGCGCTCCTATCGGAAAGGAAGAAGGATATAATTGCGTCCTCATCAAGAATATGGACAACAGCGAGAAAGAATGCTTGCTTTACATTCCGCTCTTCAGCGAAGAAAACTCCATAAAAGTCGGCGTACAGAAAGGAGCGTCCCTTGTCAAAGGCGACGAGCCGTTCCGTCACCGCGTAGGCATTTTCGGTTCAAGTTACACCCAGGGCACAAGCACCTCCAGACCGGGCATGGCATATCCTGCACAGTTTACCAGAATGACAGGTATCCAGCTTCTCAGCATCGCCTGCTCCGGAAACTGCAAACTGCAGCCTTATTTCGCTGATGCTCTGGTAGATGCAGATGCCGAGGCCTTCATCTTCGACGCATTCTCCAACCCGTCTCCTGCACAGATAAAGGAAAGGCTGTTCCCGTTCATCGAGAAATTGCAGGCCGCACATCCGGGCGTTCCGCTCATTTTCCAGCACACAATATATAGAGAAAGAAACAATTTCGACCTCTCAAGCCGCAAGTCCGAATTCGAGAAGATGGCAGTGTCTGACAGCCTGATGAAAATCGCCGTCAAGAAATACAAAGACGTTTACTATGTGGACTGCACCAATGCGACTGACGAATATAACGACAGCAGCGTTGACGGAGTGCACCCTGGCGACCACGGATATACGCTCTGGGCAGAATCCATAAAGAAGCCTATCCTCAAGATTCTCAAGAAATACGGAATCAAATAAAATCGGATTTTACCGGACAACGTCCAGAATACTGCGGCGATAAAGCACTGATTCATAGACGACTCTTATGATCAGGTGCACAAGATAAGCCGCCATAAGAATGTGAACAGTCATTGCAGGATTTTCCGCAATGGCTGTTTTCATTATGCCCCACGAGACAAACCAGACTGCAAGAAAGCCCGCAGCCGCATAAACACAGGAATTCCTGATCGGCTTTGATGCCGTGGCACCGGTGTAAATGCCGTCCCAAGTGAATGCGGCACATCCGAAAACAGGCATAAGCGCCAGCCAAGGAATGAACTGCATAGCAGACGTCACCACTTCCATATCGGACGTGAGAATCATCAGCATCGCTTTTCCGAAGAAGGCATAAACAAGAACGAATATGCCTGCAACAGCCATACTCCACTTGAATACGGCTATGACAGTCTTGTTGACAGCATCCCTGTCTTTTCTCCCTATATGCTTACCGGTCAATGCTTCTCCCGCATAGGCGAAGCCGTCAGTGAAGTTCGAAAACAGCATTATCAGCTGCACCAGTATCGAATTTATCGCCAACACCAAATCGCCATACCTCGCAGAAATGACAGTCATACCTGCATATATTGCCATAATGCACAAGGAGCGCAGGAACAGGTCGGAGTTTAGACTGAAGAACTTACGCATTTCATCGCCCATAAGGCATTTCGACACATCCTTTACGCTGAAGTCTGGGAACACTTTTCTGCAATACTTGAGCATTATGACCGCCAGAGAAAATGTCAAGCCGGTATATTGAGCTATCACAGTGCCGTATGCGATTCCGATGAATCCGACTCCGCCGAACCCTATTGCGGGCAATCCGATTGACAGGATTATGCTTCCTGCTATGTTCACCGAATTCACTATCAGGTCTGCGGACATAGGACTGACGCTGTCCTGCATCCCAATGAACCAACCTTTGATCGCCATCAGTGACAATGCCGCCGGAGCCGCCCAGATACGGATATGAAAGTAATTCTCAGCCAGAGACTTGACTTCCGGAGTACATTTCACAAAGAGAAAGACCAGATCCACAAAGAGATACTGGATGATAAGACAGGTCAGTGCAATCATCAGCGAGACGCTCACGGAGCGCACCAGAGTTGCCGCAATTTCCTTGTGATCACCTCGGCCATAAGCCTGCGCAGTCATTCCGCCCGTACCTGTCCTGAGAAATACGAAATTCCAGTACAACAAATCAAACAGCAACGAGCCGATTGACACCGCGCCTATGAGGGTCGCGGAATCGCCGGGAAGATGCCCGGCGACGGCAATGTCCGCCATCCCGACCAGTGGAATTGTGATATTGGCCAGAATACTGGGGATTGCAAGTTTCAGGATATCTTTGCTTATGCTTCTCATCAACGGAATTTCTTGTCGTCTTCAATCATTCCAAGATATGACGAGTAGCGTTCAGGGCTGATTTGACCGTTTTCGACGGCTTCCTTCACAGCACATCCCGGCTCGTGCGTATGCGTGCAAGGCACAAAACGGCAATGTTCCGCCGCCTTCAGCATCTCCGGGAAATATCTTGCGATTTCTTCTTTCTCCAGATTCACGAGTCCGAAGCCCCTAAGTCCCGGAGTGTCTATCACTGCACCTCCCGAAGCCAGTTTATACATCTCGTATAGTGACGTGGTGTGCTTTCCCTGAAGATGAGCGACAGAGATTTTGCCGATTTTAGGGTCGAGAGACGGGTCCAACGCCTTTATCAGCGACGACTTCCCGACTCCGGACTCACCTGAGAACAGGCACACCTTGTCTTCGCATATCTCGCGCAACACATCGATGCCCTCTCCGGTCTTGACAGATGTCTGCACTACGTTATATCCTGCTGAAGTATAGATATTTACGAAGTTATTGAAAGTTTCCGGAGCTTCTTCGCGATAAAGGTCCACCTTGTTCAGGACTATTGTGACCGGCACCCCGTAAACTTCCGAAGTGACCAGCATCCTGTCCAGAAAAGGCAGCTTCACCTCCGGAAAATACAATGTAACGACAGCAAAAAGCATATCCACATTGGCAGCGATCACGTGAGACTGCCGCGAAAGATTTGTGGACTTGCGGATGACATAGTTTTTCCTGTCCAGGACCTCCGTTATCAAAGCCGGATTTTTCAACGTCACGGACTGCGCCGAATCCTCAGGCGTTTCAAAATAGACCTTATCTCCGACAGCCACCGGATTTGTCGAGTCGTTCGATTTCAATCTGATTTTTCCTTTCAGCACTGCCGGAAACGGATTCCACTCGGGCAGCATCGACAGCATATAATGGCTGCCGGCATTTTTCACTACTGTTGCTTCTCCTGTCATATAGGGAGCTGTTTATATTCCACTTTATCCGGAGTCGTTGAAGGGGTTAAATGTTTTACTGTCAGGATGAAATGTTTTACCCTACAAAATTCTTCCTTATCCTCCAGAATCACACAAATTTAGCAAAAAAACGCTTGCAGTTACACGCGCATTTATATACTTTTGTTGTCGGCCCATTGCTTATTCGACCCCGTCGGATACAATGTTTAAAACTTTGTGCGTATGAAGAATTCAACGGCCTTTCTAGTTACACTCTGCCTTCTTCTTTTGGGCAGTGGTCGGCTTTCTCTCACTCCGGCCAACGCAAAACCGGCCAGACCCGGCATCATCAAAGTGGTTCAAAAGGACGGTTCAGAATTGAAGATACGGGTATTCGGGGATGAATTCTATCACTATTTCACTACAGAAGACGGATATGCACTTACTGACGCAGGAGACGGGAACTGGTATTATGCCAAAGCCGACAGCAAAGGGAACCTCATATCTACCGGCATAAAGGCCAAGCCGACAAGACTGCTCAGCGATGCCGAACGCAGTCAGCTCCACAAGAATCTGAAGCCCACGGGAATGACTGACGAGCAGATCAGGATGAAAAAGATATGCTCTATGCCTGCGACCGTGCAGACCAAGAGCTCAGGAGAATTGTCCGCCCCACCCGTAGCCGCAGGGACGACCTGGACAGCGGAGGGTAAGAAGAAAGTCCTGGTACTGCTCGCGGAATACAAGGATGTACCTTTCACCGCCGGAACCAAATCGGCATTCAGTTCTATGCTGAATGACAGCGATTACTCGACAAACGGTGCGACCGGAAGCGTATGGAAATACTACTACGACAATTCCGACGGCAAGTTCAGCCCGGAATTCGTGGTCGCAGGCCCATACACGCTGTCAAAGCCAAGGTCAAGCTACACCAATGACGCAGCCGGGATGGTCACGGAAGTCGCCAAGCTCGCGGATGCGGACATCGATTTCAGCGAATATGCGGAAAACGGCAGCGTACGTGACGTATTCGTATTCTTCTCCGGCGGAGCGAAGAGCGATGCCGTCGCTGACGCTATCTGGCCTCACAGAAGTCAACTGGTTTCAGCGACAACTCTCGACAACGTAAGCCTGCGCGGATATGCCTGCAGCTCAGAACTGGAGGCCACGAGCAACGGAACAAGTGTCGGATTTGCCACCATCGGTTCGTTCTGCCACGAGTTCGGACATATCATAGGATGGCCGGATTTGTATGACAACAATTCGGATAACGGAAGCGCCGACGGACCGAGATTTTTCTCGCTGATGGACGTGGGATGCTACAACAATGGCGGCAAGACTCCCCCTACGTTGGGAATACTGGAAAGATGGATGCTGGGTTGGGCGGAACCTGTCGAGCTGACTTCCGAAGGGACTGTAACATTGGAGCCCATCTCGGACAACTACGGATATGTAATACGCACAGACAACGGCAGCGAGTATTTCACTCTTGAATGCAGAGGTACAGACAAGTCTGTCTGGGACAGCAAGGACTACCTGGACTATTATACAGCAGGCGCATCGTGGGGGCTGACGGTCGGGCACGTGGACATTTCAAACACGGCGGGGTGGAAGAATTATGCACCTAACGATATTCCGGGCAAAGAAGGTTTCACTTTGGTCAGGTCTGATTCATCGAGCGAAAAGGGAATATCTGCGGCTTATATTCCGTCACACTGTTTCTTCCCGGGACATAACTCAGTGACAAGCCTTTACAGCAACGCCTCAACCGGATTCATTTCCAGAGACGGAGGGCTGACCAAGATGGAAATCACCGACATCAAACTCAACGAAGCGGACAAGACCGTGACTTTGACATTGTCCGAACCTAGCACTGAGATTTCCGATGTGACGTCAGAGGTTTTCGAACACGACGCATTGCTCAGTTGGTCTGATGACCTGTCGAGTTCGTGGACTGTAACTTGGAAAGAGGACGGCTCAGATGCCGACACAGGCTCCGCCACAGTCCGCAGCAAAGAGATTCACATATCGTCATTGAAATACGGTCAGAGATACACAGTAAGCATCTCCGGAGACAGGAGCGACAAGACTCTGTCGACATCGCTGACGACGACAACAAAATCAGAAGGTCTCCCTCGCATAGCATTGTCTGAAAGCACTCCTAAGAGCGGAGAGAAGATTCTTGCATTGCTAATCGGATGCGAGAATTTCGTTGACATCCAATGGAATATAGACGGAGCGAAAGCTGACAGCCATACCGGATTCACCAAAGGAGAACATTACATTCAGGCAGTCGCGACTTATTCCGACGGCTCAAAGCAATATTTCTCCAGATATATCAACATAATCTTATGAAAAAGCTACTTCAAATAATCTGCTTCGCTATAAGTTTCCTTGCATTGTCCGGATGTGCCGGCAACAAGGAGAGCGAGAATCCGTTCCGCAAACAGATGGAGCAGTCCCAGTCATTCTGCATCTGGCAGGACGGCAAGCAGGTGGCTACTTTCAGCAAGACCGGATACCAGTTCTGGTGCAGTCCCAAGGACAAGATTATCAGGATTCTGGACAACAACGGCGAAAAATATACGGAGCTCAGGCTTGACGAGATGCCGTCGGAAGGCAAGAAAGTCAACGGTTCGCTGCAGGGAAATATGGAAATCAGTGCGGGAGACATCAGAAATCTGTATATTCTGAAACAGGACACTCGAAACATCTGGCTATGGTCAGATGACAGCAACATAGGGTTGGTATTGCCCAAATACGGAATACTTTAAATCTTTATTCATATTATGAGACAACGACTAGTATTATTCTGGCTTATGTTTCTGACAGCCATCGGACAGGTGACCGCTCAGAACATAAACGTGACCGGAAAGGTCATTGACGAAAGCGGAGAACCGGTCATTGGCGCATCTGTCCTCGTGAAAGGGACAAACAAAGGAGATGTGACCAATGCCAACGGAGAATTCAAGCTTTCAGCTGTGCAGCAGGGGCAGACGCTGATTGTTTCCTGCATTGGAATGAAAACTTTGGAAGTCGCTGCCGATCAGCAGCTTGCCATAACAATGAAAAACGATGACGAGTATTTGGACGAAGTGCTCGTGGTCGCGTTCGGACAACAGACAAAATCATCCTTCACGGGTTCGGCCGCAGTGGTGAAAAGCGACGCTCTCGAAAAGAAGCAGCTGACCAATGTCATAAGCGGACTTCAGGGTGAAGTCGCCGGACTGCAGATGATCAACGCCAGCGGTTCGCCTTCAGCCACACCTTCGATAGCCATCCGAGGATTCGGCTCCATAAACGCCGGCACATCGCCTCTCATAATCGTTGACGGTGCTCCTTATGACGGCGGATGGAACAATCTGAATCCTAATGATGTGGAAAGCATCACAGTGCTCAAGGATGCGGCTTCCAACGCATTGTACGGAGCGCGAGGAGCCAACGGCGTCATAATGATCACCACCAAAAAGGCGAAGGCGGAGCGCGCGACAGTCACCCTTGACGCCAAGTGGGGCGTAAATATGCGTGCCACCCAGGATTATGACAAGATTACGGATCCGGGCCAATACTATGAGACCTACTATCAGGCGCTCTACAACTACAACATAAGGGACAACGGAATGTCCGCATACGCCGCCCACCAGGCTGCCAACAACACTCTCGGCAAGTCTGCGACAAACGGCGGACTCGGATACATTGTCTATTCCGTTCCTGACAACGAGTACCTTATCGGAACAAACGGCAAACTCAACCCTCACGCAACTCTCGGCAACAGGGTTTACAATGACGGCAAATTCTACACCCTGCTCCCGGACGACTGGGTAGAGGAAGGATTCCGCAAAAGCCTCAGACAGGAATACAACCTGAGCCTCAGCGGCGGTTCTCAGAAATTGAGCTTCTACGGCTCTCTCGGATACCTTAACAACCAGGGTATCGCATACAACTCTGATTTCGAGCGTTATACCGCAAGGTTCAAAGCCGACTACCAGGCAAAGAGCTGGCTCAAAGTCGGCGCAAGCATGAGTTATGCGCACACTGACCAGAACGATGTGAACGACGGCGACAACCTGTTCTCTATGGTTTCCGCGCTGGCGCCTATCTATCCGGTATATCTTCGTGACGGCAACGGCAAAATAATGACGGATGAGAACGGAAGAGTATATGACTACGGTTCAGGCGAAAACGGCGGTTCAAAGCGCCCTGCGAACCTTCTTCCTGCACGAAACCCGCTGCAGGCCAATGAACTGAACAAGGATACTTCTACAGGAAACGTAAGCACGCTCACCGGCTATGCCGACATCACTCCGATAGAGGGATTGAAAATCACATTGAACGGAACCGTTACGGATGACGAGTGGAAGAACACCATCAAAGTGCAGCCGTTCTATGGGAACACCGCTACGACATATCCCGGCGGATACATTGCCAAGACTTCTTACCAGACATACACGCTGAACTTCCAGCAGATCATCAACTACGAGAAGCAGTTCGGTAGACACAACGTCTCGATAATGGCCGGCCACGAGAACTACAACTACAATTACAGCTACGTCTGGGGCGACAAGGAGAATATGTTCTCCTATTTCGAGTGCAATGAACTTGACGGAGCCGTGAAGGTGTCCGACAACGGCAGTTCTTCAAGCAAATACAACACTGAGGGTTATTTCTCAAGAGTTATGTACAACTATGCAGAGAAATACTTCGTGTCAGGCTCATACAGACGAGACGCTTCATCACGTTTCCACCCTGACCACAGATGGGGTAATTTCTTCTCTGTCGGCGGTGCCTGGACAATGAACAAGGAAGACTGGTTCAAGGTTTCGTGGATAGATATGCTCAAGCTCAAGGCTTCCTGGGGCCAGCAGGGCAACGACGCCATCGGAGATTACAGATACACCGACACCTACTCACTTGACAATTTCAACGGTCAGGTGGCACTTATCCAGAGCAGCGTGGGCAATCCGAACATCACTTGGGAAACCAACAGCAACTTCAACACCGGTGTGGATTTCGAGATTCTCAGAAGCAGGATTTCGGGTAGCGTGGAATATTTCCGCCGCAAGACCACAGATATGCTCTGCTTCATATATGTCCCTATGTCAGGAGGTTATTCCGGTTCTTATGACAATGTCGGAGATATGCTGAACCAGGGAGTCGAATTCGACCTTCATTTCAACGTGCTGAAGACAAGGGATTTCAACTGGAACATCAACCTCAACGCCACTCACTACAAGAACGAAGTCCTGATGCTCAACGAAGACAACAAGGGCAACGTGCTTGACGGCCACCCTGGTTATGTGAACGGCATCTATTTCCACGGAGAGGGGCTTCCTCTGCACACATTCCGTCTTAAGAAATATGCCGGAGTATCCTCCACCGGAGAATCTCTCTGGTATCAGGTTGACGAGACCACCGGAAAGACAGTCAAGACTACAAAATCCAGCGACGCGACATATTACAACTGCGGAAGTTCTGACCCGGTTCTCTATGGAGGATTCAGCACTGCGCTCACCTTCAAGGGATTCGACCTGAGTGTCAATTTCAGCTACAGCCTCGGAGGAAAGGCTATGGACTACGGCTATCAGGCATTGATGGGCAACCCTTCTTCCGGAAACACAGGATTCGCTCTCCACAAGGACATTCTCAAAGCTTGGTCCGAGACCAACAGGAATTCTAACATTCCACGTTTCCAATATGCTGTCTCTGACGCAGATACGGGAGCGAACGACACATCCGACAGATTCCTGACAGACGCCAGCACTCTGACTCTTCAGAACGTGAATTTCGGATACACCTTCCCTAACAAGTGGATCAGCAAGATCGGCTTGAGCAATCTCAGGCTTTACGTCTCAGGTGACAATCTCTATTACTGGAGCAAGCGTAAGGGATTTGACCCTCGCGGAAGTTTCTGGGGCTCGACCTCAACATCTTCGTATTCACCTGTCCGCACATTCACGGGAGGCTTGACCGTTCAGTTCTAATGTTGGACCTTTAAAAGAATCAATGAATATGAAACAATATATAAAAGTTTTATCGACAGTGTTCTGCGGGGTCGCATTGCTCAGCATTTCAAGCTGCATCAAGGAGACCTACCCGAGTTCGAGCGTTGTGCCGAGCCAGCTGAACAAGTCATCAGCATCGCTTGAATATCTGACCAACAGCCTGCCTTCGTTTATGTTGACCTGGGATACTTACGGAAGTGACGGCAACACGAGGGACTGGGGCTATGCCTGCCAGATGTATATGCGCGAAGTCTGCGGCGAGGATTTCCCTATGGCGGACAACGGCTACAACTATTGGATATATCTCGAGAATGCAATCTCGCTCAGATATATGTACTACTACCCTTATTACTATTACTACTCGTTCATCAAGAACGCCAACAATGTAATAGCAAAGGCCAAGGCTATGTCTCCGGAGACCAACGATGCTGTAAGGCATTATCTCGGAATCGGCCTGGGATATAGGGCATTGCTTTATCTCGACCTGAGCCGTCTCTACGAGTACCGCAACACCGGCGTGACTGCAATGGACAACGACGCGGCGGCTAGAAAGGTGATCGGAGTCACAGTGCCTATCGTCACCGATTTGACAGCAAAAGAGACTCTGACAAACAATCCTTGCGCTCCGTTCTACACTATGTACAGGTTCATAATGAACGACTTGGACAATGCGGAAACCGACCTGGACGGATACACGCGCAGCCACAAGGCATTTATGGATCAGAGCGTGATATACGGACTCAAGACACGTCTTTGGCTTGAAATCGCCACCAGATGCGAAAAGAGCGCAACAGATCTCGCGGCACTCGTCGCAGCCGATTCAAATGAGGACGGATACGGCAAACTGGGCATAACATCAGCTAACGACTGTTACGCCAAGGCCGCCGAATATGCCAAACTCGCATACACCAGCGCCGGATACACGCCTCTGACACGTGAGGAATGGACAAATCCTGAAACCGGATTCAACACGGCACAAGCATCCTGGATGCTCGGCACTCTGGTAACCACCAAAGAGCAGATCAACAAGACTTATTGGAACACATTCCTCGGTTATATGGCGTCAGAAGCAAGCTGGGGAATGACGCAAAAGGCATATATGGGTTACAGATGCATATCAAGCGCCCTTTATGACAAGATTTCAAGAAAGGACTGGAGACGTTACAGCTGGATAGCGCCGGACGATGCCGGAGTCACTCCGATATCTTCAAAATACAGCGTCAACTCCGCATTGACTGATAAAAAGTGGTCCGAGATGCCGGCTTACGCAAATCTGAAATTCCGTGCGGGAAGCGGCTCTCTCGACGTGCTCGAGACCGGTCTTATCGCATCACTTCCGCTTATGCGCGTGGAAGAGATGTACTTCGACTATTTCGAGGCAATCGCCCATACTGAAGGAGTCGGCGCGGCGGCATCTGCACTGCAGGATTTCATCAACACCTACAGATATACCGACAACTCATATACCTGCACCGCTTCGGATATGGACAGTTTCATTGATGAACTGATGGTTCAGAGACGTATCGAGTTCTGGGGCGAAGGCATCAACTTCTTCGATTACAAGAGGCTCGGACGCGCTGTCACCAGAAGATATGACGACAGCAATTATGAAGCTGACTATCAGCTCAATTCAATTGAAGGTTACACAGCGCCGTGGATGAACTATATGATTCCTGAGACAGAAAAAGACAGGAACGTCGCTGTAGTCATCGCGCCGAATCCGTCAGGCGTCATAGCTTCAAACGGAACAATCAACTATAAAACCACCGAAGAATGATGAACAGAAACATTATACTCGCAATGTCCGCAGTTGTGCTGACAATGTCGGCAATCAGCTGCAAGGAAGACAGTTACAAGCCGGGGCCTGAGACTGCAGACGGCACCGTATCCGCATATTTCACTTCAGACAACACGGCAAACCTCATCATCACGCCTGAGGAATATGCAGAGTCCAATAAAGTGACTTTGAACGTCCACAGGAAAATAGCGGACGAAAGCGTTTCCATACCTGTCATCGTCACCTACAAGGACGACAAGTTCGACATCCCTTCCGCTGTGAATTTTGATGCGGGTGACGCTGACACCACCCTGGTGATAACAATGAACGATCTCGAGCAGAAGAAAGAATACGCATATTCCATACGTCTTGACGACAAATTCGTGGATCACTACACAGTCAACGACGGCTCCGACGTATTCACAGGCTCCGTACTGATTGCCAAATGGGTGAAAGTCGTGGAAGACGCCGCATTCTATTACAGCGACAGAGTGTTCGAAACGACATATTCTGACATTTACTGGCTGGACGGGCAGAACAAATTCTACATCGAGAATTTCCTCGACTCGAAGATTAACCTCGGATTCAGAATCAAGCATTACGATGACAAAGGCAAGGAGGCATTCTCCGCCAGCGATACAACGACTTGGAACGGCATTTTCGAACCGACAGACCATTTCTACAATGACCCTGACGGCAATCCTTGGTGGTGGTTTATGAGCGATGTAACCAATGAGGTATATGCTTCCTGGACACCTGAAGGTGCGACAATCGGCATAAACTACATCAATTTCTATAGGGATGACGAGAACAGCTATGCTATGATTTACCTCGCAGGAAAGAAGGAGGATGATGAAGACTGGTCGTACGGCGGCTGGCTGACACCTTACATCTATTTCTCAGACGGTTCGTCAGAATACAAATCTCTGTCGTTCTATTGGGAGGGAATCACCGACTTCGAATAAGGATTCAACCGGTATTTCGAAAAAACTTCTAAATGAATTTGAATATGGCAACATCATATAAAAGAATCTGGAATATAACTGCGATATGCGTCATTGCATCCGCGTTGATATTCACTTCCTGCAAGGAAGACGAAGTGAATACTGTGCCGATAGCGTCGCCTTCAGCATCATTGTACACGGCCACAGTCAGTTCCCTGACATTCACCTGGGACAAGATTGAAAATGCTACTCAGTACGGATATGAACTTTATGGCCCTGACGGGAACGCTGTGGACGGAGGCGTCACTTCCGGGACAACAGCCACGTTCACAGGGCTTGAGGACAACACCACCTACACTCTCAAGGTTTGGGCTTATGCCGCATACGGCAGCAAGAGTTATGACCAGTCCAGCGCTGTGGAAATCACGGGCACAACGCCTAAGATTGTCCCTCTCCCGGCTCCTGAAGTCACAATCTCCACGGAGAACGGCGTAGAAATCAGCTGGGATGCGGTTGAATACGCTGCATCTTATGAATACTACTATAATCTCCCAGACGAAGATGCCGTAAAAGGATCGACCGAAGCCACAAGCCTGAGGATGTCAATGCTGGCTCCCGGAACTTACGAATTCGGCATCAAGTCAATCAGCGGAGAAGAAGCGTTCAATGATTCTGAATATGCAGTGTCTTCATTCACGGTAGTCAAGGAAAAGAGATGGGAGATTGAAGGCGTGTTCGCACCGCTTGACGAAGATACGGACAACACCTGGAACGCAGTCATTGAAGGATGGAGCGACGGTTCATACGTTATCCGCAACTGGTACAACGTGGAGGGGTACGACTTTGAATTCACAGTGAACTCAGACGAAACAATCACTGTCACCAACGCATCCGGCGGGGCTGTGGCATCCGGTCTGTCCGGAGGTTCCTATGACATCTATATCTACACGGCATTCTACAATTCCGAGTATTTCTCCAATTTCACGGGCACAAAGGACAGCGGAAGCCTCTGGTTCTACAATTACAACACCGAGGGCTACTCGTCATTCACCTGGCCTGCACCTGCAGAACCGGCAACAATTGACGATCTTGTGGGAACGTGGTCACAGGTCACGACTGGAACCGATTACACCGGATATTACAGCGGAGACTGTACCGTCACCAATGATGTCACGATAACCAAGACCAGCGATACGACAATCTCATTGACCGGTCTTTTCACGACTGATGACTATCCTCTTACAGCCACATTCGACGAAGAGAACCAGACTCTGACATTCGCGCCTCAGGATTGGCTTGAATACTACACGTTCAGCGCCTATGGAGATTCAACCGCATCCGTTGTAGCTTTCGTAAGCAAGAAGTCCATCACCATCACGAACTGGTCCGCCCGCGCGGAATATGGAGGCGTAGTGTATGACTATGTTTACAATATGAACACAGTGCTGACGAAATAACAGGTTATTAGGGCAAGAGACGGGTCATTATTTCTCAATCTTGCCAGCAATCAAGAAAGAGACCGCCCCAAAAGGGTTGGTCTCTTTAATTATATCGTGTGACATAGAGTTGTCGGAAGGCTCCGCCAGAGTTTCGCTTTGCTCCATCCACCCTCCGGAACTTCGTTCCTTCGGGAGCCGCTCACGAGGCCGCGGCCGGCCACGCTCTGTCAGAGCCTTTCGACAACTACATAGCGAACTTCATTACTGTTTTTTCAGCAAAAAGTGTAATACTTTGAACCTGCTTGCGCTTAGACACTGCTTTATAAAACAACATTCTTCCAGAGTGTAAACAAAGAAGTTTTATCTCAATATTTTTCGACATAAATATGACCCGAAATTAGACAGCTTCTTCGTATCTTTGAGGGATTTATTGAAGAGAATATGAAACGACCTAATCCAGAATACGAGAAAGCGAATAAGGAATGGCTTGCGGCGAAGGCCGCTGAACCGGGCGTCAAAGCGCTGGAACGCGGAGTACTGTACAAGGTACTGCAGGCCGGCGCCGAAACAGGAAAGCAGCCAAACTCCCTAAGTGTGGTAGTATGTCATTATCTCGGCCGGACAATGGACGGCAAATGTTTTGACACCAGTCTGGGAGGCTGCCCGCTTGCAATACGTATGAGAGACCTCATTGAGGGTTGGCAGATCGCCCTTCAGAAGATGCACGTCGGAGACAAATGGGAGGTCTATATGCCGGCAGAACTGGGTTACGGAAATATCTCACAACCAGGAATCCCGGCCGGCTCGGCACTTATGTTTGAGATAGAGTTAATCTCGGTTCAATAGAGTCGCGCGCAAAGATGCTTTCGCCAGCCGCAAATGACATTGCACCGCAACAGGATATTTTAAATTAAGAAATTATGATAAGCGAAGTCCAGATTGACAGCAATATACGTGAATTATTCTCCGGCATCAGTTTCCCGGAAGAGCCCGCCGGCCTGTATGATCCGCTAAGATATATGATTAGCGGAGGTGGAAAGCGTTTACGTCCAAGACTTTGTCTTACAGCGTATTCCCTTTTCAAGGACGAACTCGGCGAGCAGATTCTCCAACCTGCCGCAGGACTGGAGGTCTTCCACACCTTCACATTGATTCACGATGACATTATGGACAAATCGCCGCTCCGCAGAGGCAATCCTACCGTTTGGACAAAATGGGGCGAAGACGGAGCCATACTTTCAGGCGACGTGATGTGCATTGACAGTTACAAACGCATCGCCAAAGCCCCGGAAGATGTACTTGGAAAAGTTCTTAACCTGTTCAACACTACTGCAGCGCAAGTATGTGAGGGGCAGCAGTATGATATGGACTTCGAGTCGATGGAAGATGTGTCGATGGAGCAATATATGCAGATGATAGGGCTCAAGACTGCCGTTCTCATTGCCTGTTCAGCCAAGATGGGTGGCCTGATTGGCGGAGCGGATGACAAGACCGCAGAATCGCTCTACGATTATGGCTACGCATTGGGGCTTGCATTTCAGATCGCAGACGACTGGCTGGATGCCTTCGGAAATGAAAAGGTGTTCGGCAAACCTATCGGCGGGGATATCATCAACAAAAAGAAATGCTGGCTCACGATAAAGGCTTCAGAACTGGACAGAGAGGCGATGGAACGCGGGCTTGCGATGCCTGATGGGACAGAAGATGAGAAAAAATTCAAGATTGACACGGTGAAAGAACTGTACGTGCGCCTCGGAGTGGACAAGATGGCGCAGAGTGAAATCATAAGGCTTACCGACGCTGCTCTCGATTCCGTGAAAAACATAGGATTGAGCGAGGAAAAGTTCAAGCTGCTCAAGAACTTCGCGGACAACCTTGTAGGAAGAAAGAATTAGGTTTCAGGCAGTTCTCGGGACAGTGGCTAAAGAGCAATCAAAATGGACAAGAGAGAGTTAGAGATAATGGCGCCGGCAGGCAATTTCGAATGCCTGATGGCCGCGATAGAAGGTGGTGCGGATTCGGTATATTTCGGTGTGGGAAATCTGAATATGCGGTCTCATTCCGCAAACAATTTTCAGCCGGAAGACCTGGCCGAAGTGGTAAAGATATGCCGGCAATATGGCGTCAAGACTTATCTGACGTTGAATATTGTGCTGTATCAGGAGGACATCCAGCCGGCACACGAAGCACTGGACGCGGCGAAGGCGGCTGGCGTGGACGCGGTAATCGCATCCGATATGGCAGCGATTATGTACTGCAGGCAGATCGGAATGGAGGTCCACATATCCACACAGCTGAGCATTTCCAATGCGGAGGCCCTGCGTTTCTATTCCCAATTCGCTGATGTAGTGGTACTTGCCCGCGAGCTTAATCTGCATCAGGTAAAGGACATCTACGAGACCATTCTCCGAGACAATATCACAGGCCCATCTGGCAAACTTGTAAGAATCGAGATGTTCGCCCACGGCGCTCTGTGTATGGCGATTTCGGGGAAATGCTATCTCAGTCTGCAGACTTATGGAGCATCCGCAAACCGAGGGGCTTGCTATCAGCTCTGCCGTCGCGGGTATGAGGTTACGGATCTTGAGACAGGCAATCAGCTGAATATCGACAACAAATACATAATGTCGCCTAAAGACTTATGCACCATCGAGTTTATGGACAAAATCATAGACTCCGGCGTGAAGGTATTCAAGATTGAGGGCCGCGCCAGGTCCGCAGAATATGTGAAGCGTTGCGCCAACTGTTACAGGCGCGCTGCAGATGCCGTATGCGACGGAACATATACTCCAGAACTCGCATCAAGTCTCAAGACTGAATTGTCGGAGGTCTTCAACAGAGGATTCTGGGACGGCTATTATCAGGGCGCATATCTGGGAGAATGGAGCAATATCTATGGCAGTCAGGCAACCCGCAAGAAAGTATATTGCGGCAAGGTCACCAACTGGTTTGACCGCATCGGAGTGGCTGAAATCGCGATAGAATCCGTGCCGCTCAAGATTGGCGCGCAGTGCATAGCCACAGGATCAACGACAGGCGTAGTTGAGTTCACGGTGAACGACTTACGCGTCGCGTTGAAGCCGGCCGAGGTTGCAACCAAGGGTATCCGCTGTTCCGTGGCGATAACTCCGGAAAACAAAGGCGTCCGGGACGGCGATGTCGAAATCAATGACGGCACATCCTCCCCAAGCGCTCCGGACGGAAAGATTCCCGCAAGGCTGCGCCGTGGCGACAAAATCTACATCTGGGAAGAAGTCCAGCCGTAGGCATCACGCAAATATGGAATCAAGGTCCTTAGAGATGCTTCGGAAGCCGTTTTTAATCCGTTCTTTCTGAGCCTTTCTAGGTTTTGTGCCGTGAGCATAGGCCCAAAGTTGCTTCTGCGAGATACCCGTGACCTTTTCCAAAGTAGCAAGAGAAAACCATCCCTTATGGAGATAGTAATACATAAGGCTAGGTGCGTCCACCTCATAATTCACGGTGAATTCCCCATCCAGAAACTCAGGATATTTGAAACCCTCTTCTTTGGCTGTGGCCTTATAGACATCCATTTGGTGAAGCATATCCGCCTTGGCGGATTCAATATCATCCCCCATCCCGGAAAAAATCTCATCTTTGCAATAGACTGAGTAAGTTCCGTCTAATGCGCGCTCTATAACTGCTGAAACTTCTTTCATATCTTTTATGTTTCGTTACAGGACCTATTTGAGTCCCATATCCTTGCTTATTTTTCTTACTATCCCTATACCCATTTCCTTAGATCCGTGGTAGGGCACAGGATATGTTCTAGGACCTTTTTTGTAAATCACGTGACTGCCGGCTTTTCTCAAGTACGTCCAGCCATTCTTCTCTACCCATCTGTGAAATTCGTCCGACTTCATATCGCGTGCTGTTTAACAAAGCAAAGGTAGCAATATTTCTATTATGAACAACACTGTTTTAATAGAAATATTACTACCAACCATCAAGATTTCGCACGAGTCTTCAGAACTTCTTTCAAGTCAAGCACTTAAAGAATAAATATGAATTTGCATTATAAGGGGGGGGTGATATCTTTGAGTGTCAACTAAAAACACTACTCATTATGAAAAGAATATTTGAAGCATTCTGCGCAATATTTTTGATTGCACTGCAAGTCTCAAGTTGTTCCAATTCTCAAAAATTAACGTCCAAGACTATTGTAAATCAGATAAACTCAATTCTGAAACAAGAAGGAATTTCTCAGTATTTCAAAACTTTAGAAACTGGAGTTTATGAGTGCAATGACGAGTCAGAACGATTAATTTTGAGAGCGTATGATGCAGCCGGTTTGGTAAAATATAATGTACAACGTTACGCCTGGTGGGAGAAGTCTCAAAAGAATGTTTCTGAACCGTACATAGTTACACATCAAGGATGGTGGTCATCTTATAATGAAACAAAATATAGAACGGTAAAGAAGGACTCCTATAATTTTGAGGACCATTATATAGTAACTATAGAATTGACACGCAAAGCAAAAAAATATGTCGTCGATGAATTACCCGAACCGATTATCCAAGAAGACAAGGACATGAAAGGGCCTGATATAGACCCCGCAAAGTATGCTTGGAATCAAGCAGATCTTAGGGAATCTTGGCCAAATATCGAAAACCCGTTCATCGAACGCAAAGAGCCAAAAGCAAGCAATAACGAAGAAGCTTATAAAAGAGAGACATCCAATTCTAACAGAGAACAGAGTCAAACATCTGAAGAACAGCACAAAAACAATTCCATTGAACGGAAAGATCTTGCACAGTATAAGGCGTATTATAATTTAGCCGCTGATAGCGAAACGTCATACATCAAATTAGGGGAAATAAAAGCTGTAAAAGCACGTAATATCCTCCTTGTAAATGAAAATGGCATAAAAAGGGCTAAAGCAGATGTCATCCTTGAAACATATAAT
>CAVKAQ010000020.1:0-34225 GCA_963654225.1 Butyricicoccaceae bacterium
GATGTCGGCAGCTTCCGCAGAGTTCGTCGCGAAGGCTATCATTGTATTCATAGTGATGTTTCTGTCCATTCTCCTCGGAGAGTTGGTCCCGAAACGCATAGCTATGGCTAATCCGGAGAAGGTAGCCAAAAAAATCTCCGGAGTAATGAGATTCGTGTCTTGGATCGCGTCTCCAGTGATTTGGGCTCTGGCCAAGTGTACTGCGCTGTGCGTCAAGATATTCGGTATCAAAGAGCGGGAAAGTAAGATTACGGAGGATGAAATCAAGTCTATAATAGAGGAGAGCAAAGACGAAGGCGAGGTTTCCCCTATGGAGCAGGACATTGTGGAGCGTGTATTCACGCTTGGCGATTTGAGTGTGAGCACGATAATGACTCTTCGCGACGATATTGTCTGGCTGGATCTGCAGATGACTGACGAGGAAATAACCGAGACTGTTGAAAATTCCATCTTTGAGCAGTATCCGGTTGTCGACGGTGACCTTGATCACGTGGTAGGAGTCATTTCCATTAAAGACTACGTGAAGGCACTCAGAGAGAAGGACGGCAAGATAGACCTTCGCAAATTGATGACGGAGCCTAATTATGTCCACGAGAATATGAGTGTCTATGCTGTCCTCGAATTTATGAAAGAGAGCAGAATCCACCGTGCATTTGTCTGTGATGAGTTCGGCGGACTCGCAGGCATAATTTCACTGAAAGACATATTTGACGGCCTTGTCGGCAATATGAATACAATGGATCATCTCACTGAGCCTGACATTATTGCGCGAGCTGACAATGACGGATGGTTCGTTGACGGACAATGCTCCATTTATGATTTCCTTTCACACTTCGATCTCGACGACGCAATGGAAGATTATGATTTTTCCACCGTGGGAGGTCTTGTGTTGGAGAAACTGCAACACGTTCCTAAGTCAGGTGAGAAAATCACCTGGAACGGATTTGAGATTGAAGTCGCGGATATGGACGGAGCACGCATTGACAAACTGATTGTCAAGAGGCTTCCGGAGCCTACGCCTGCTGATTCTGAAGAGTAGCGTCGTTCTCTATAAATTCGACGAGTTTGTCAACTGCCTCTGACTCAGGCACGTGCCTTAGTACAGGTTCTTTCTTATGGTAGATTGACACTTTACCGTTTCCTTCACCGACGTATCCCCAGTCTGCATCAGCCATTTCTCCCGGACCGTTCACGATGCAACCCATTACGGCTATGACGACATTTTTGAGATGTGCAGTGCGTGATTTTACCTGTTCGAAGGTCTCTTGCAGATTATACATCGTGCGTCCGCATCCCGGGCAGGCTATGTATTCCGGCTTGTAGAACCGCCTTCTGGAAGCCTGGAGGAGCTCGTTTTCAAGATATTGTCCGAGACCGCTATCTTCGATTGACACCTGTTTGCCGTCTTCGTCAACATAAGTTCCGGACATTTTCACTTCGTCCAACTCTTTGTCAAGCAGTCGTTTGCCGAAATCGCAGGCGTAGTCCAATAAAAGTCTTTCCCTTGAAGGTGCATTATATACGGCTGTTGCATTCTTTCCTGATATTTTGATGGAGGTAAGTGACGAATTGAGTTTGCCGTCATAGCGAAGTTCAAGGTACCTGCCTACAGGAATTTCGTTTACAGGGTCTTCTGTAAGCGAAACTCTGATTGTGTTTCCTATTCCTTCGGAAAGAAGAGATGAAATTCCAACGCAGGACTTGATCCTTCCGGAATCTCCGTTGCCGGCTTCTGTTACCCCGACGTGAAGTGGGAAAACTACGCCTTCTTTCTGCATGTATTTGGCCAAAAGTCGGTACGCTTCTACCATAACAATAGTGTTACTTGATTTGAGTGACACTACTATATTGTAAAAATTGTTTTTTACGCAAAGTCTCAGCCATTCAATTGCCGCCTCTGCCATAGCCTTCGGTGTATTGCCGTACAATTTGGTGATTCTTTCGCCAAGTGAGCCGTGGTTCAGACCGATTCTTATGGCTGTGCCGTGCTCTGAGCATACATTTACCAGTCTGGTGAACTGGCGGGATGCCTCATCGAAATCTTTGCTGAAGTTTCCGGGATTTATTCGGACCTTTTCCACGTATGGCGCCACCGCTATAGCTGTTTCAGAAGAAAAATGTATGTCCGCAACGATAGGGGTGTCTATGCCCATGGAACGGAGTCTGTCGTGAATGTCGCGTATATGTTCGACATCGTTAAGTCCCGGAACAGTGATTCTGATTACGTCTGCTCCTGCTTCGTGCATACGTACGCATTGTGCTATGGTCTCATCCACGTCGTAAGTGTGGGTGTTGCACATAGTCTGAACCGCGATATCGTGTCCGGAACCGATCAGGACATTACCTGCCTTTGCCGTCAATGTTTTCAATTCCTGTTTCATATACAAGTTCTTTGGCCTCTTTCTTCAGTTGTGATTTTGTCTTTCCGGTCCTTCTGGTGAGCTGGATGTGGATTCCGCCGGAAATTATAATGTCAAACGGATATGCGAATCTGTAATAGTATTCGCTGTTGTAGTCAGGTTCGTAAAGACTGCCGAGCGAGTATCTGGCCATAGCCGTAAGATGGAATTCAATAGGATCGAAGAACAGTCCGAGTCCTACGCCAGCCTTTACTCCATATTCGAATCTCCTGTCGTAGTCGTAGAATGTAGTAAGGTATTTGTTGTCCGACAATGTGCCCTGACGCTCCACGCTCATTCTGTAACCTCCGAATAATCCGCCGTTTACGATGAATTTAATATGCCATACGTCCATGTGCATGTGTGCAAGCAGCGGAACTTCCATATATTCGTATGTCGCAGATGTCGCGCCGTCAACGCTTTCGGTATATTCTCCTGTCTTCTTATCCTTCTTGAACTCGTAGCCCTCTTTGCCGTAGAAGAATCCGGTCTGGAATCCGAAATAAGGCATATATCCGAACATCTTGCCGTATTTAGTGTAAACAATGCCGACATTTATCGGATTGAACTGCATTTTCTGCTTCTTGGTAGGGTTGAACATCATCTGGTTCAGCGATACGCCGTACTGGACTCCCACCATAGAGTAGTCGTTTATGTAGTTCTTGACCTTTATGGTGACAGTGTCGAGATATATGTCCGTGTACTTCTTCTCAACCTTGCGCGCAAGCGTATCCCGGTGACCGTCAGGTTTTTGTGCCAATACTACCGAATCCTTGAGCATCACTGTGAGTGAGTCCGGTCGTGTCGCCGCGAATGCGCCTGTGACAGTAAGGAGCAACAGGGCCGATATGTATGTGATTTTCCTTATCATTCTGCGAAAAGACTTGAAATGTTTATGTTCTGTTCCATCTCCGTTGATTCCTTGATATTGATGACGTATGTGCCGTCCTTCAACTTATAGAAAATCACTTTTTCAGGCTGCTTGTGTTCCAGCACGTTACCGGTGTCAACCATTCCGTTCCTGTTCTTGTCTTCAGTGATGCGGATTGAATATTTTCCGGCTTTCAGATATGGGAAATCGAGTTTGGAATCCTTCTCAATAATGTAACTTCTCAGCACCTTGTCACGCTTGTCATTGAGCAGATCGACAATGTACTTGTTGTTTACGTCGCTTAGGTTAAGCGTAAGCGTGCTTAACTTGTCGTCCTTCGGCAACGAGACTTTAACTTCAGTGCTGTCATTGTAGAATCCGTTGATGTCCCGGAATTTGCGGTATGGAACTTTGAGCTTGTATTCGTATCCGGACATCAACTTTCCTTCAGGCATAAGTGTGTAGTGCCTGAGATTCAATGTGTCGCGCTCGATTGCGAATTTCATTTTTGACTCCTGCTGTCTCGGATTTATGGCTATGAGGCTCAGCGAGTCAAAACCCTCGTATATGATAGGGTAGTCGAAGACAATGTCAAATCCCTTCTGCTCGACAGTTTCTGCTTCTGCGGTGACTTTCATCACGCAGGTAGTGTCTTCGTGCTTGATGTCGCGGCGTGAACTCTTGGATTTGCCTCCTGTCTTCTCCATCGCAAGCTTGACGTGCTCGGTGAAAGGCGCCAGAACTCCTGCCGTGTCAGTCTTCAGATAGTCCACGAACAGGTGGAGCGTGTCAGGCATACGTTTCCTGTCATTAATCCAGATTTCAAGGCTATCTTTCTGAATATTAAACTGTGTAATAAGTCTGTTAGCAGGGATGCCACGCACCCACATCGAGTCTATTTGAGCATCTGAGGCCATAAATGTGATGTAAGCGGAACGCGGTTTCGTGCGGACCTTGTTCACTATCATCTGCTTGCTTGGCTTCTCCCTGAACATTACAAGTTCGTGTTCCGCATTTCGCTTCATACAGTTCAGAGTGTCCATCATATCGTACTTCTTGAGTTCCGGAAGGTCATCCGAAGCAATCAGAACAGGCCGGATTATGCTGTCGCAGAACGCGATTCTGTCATTGTCCGGGTCGTATATGTTGTTCGAGCTTTCATCTTTAATCGCGTACAGCCGGTACAGCGTGTCCGCGATATTTCTTATCGCAAAGAAGCCCCAGTCGTCAGTCTTTACTGCAGCGTCAGGGCGGTGCTTGAATACCGCTGAATCGGACAAATCCTTGTACAGCATAACTGTAGCCCCGGAAATCGGCTGCAATGTGTTGCAGTCGCGCACGACTCCGGTCACGGCCATAGAATCAATGGTGGAACCGGTGGAGAACATCAATGTATAGCCCTGGTATATGTTGCCTTCATTGTTGTCTGCAATGGCGTTTGTCAGGTCAAGGGTATATGTAGTGTTTTCCTCCAGGTCGGATTCGAAATACACTATGACGGACTTTCCGCGGATTTTGTATTTCGGGGATTTCTCCAGTGGGGGAGACAGGAAGATTCCTTTCGGGTCCTTGACTGTGACGTATTCGTTGAAAGTTATGGTAATCTGCGTGTTGTGAGTCGGGACTTCAACAGTGCCAGGCAACGGCCAGATGTTGGTGATTACAGGCGGAATGGTGTCCTTCTTGCCTCCGCTCGGAGGTGTCGTGGTGTTTGCGCACGAATGAGAAAACATCATCGAGCCAAGTATCAGCGCAACCGGAATCGCCGGCAATAATCTTTCTAAGTATTTGTGCTTCATCTCTCTTATATCTCTGTACGCATTACACTCTGCAATCCCTTTATTCCCTTAAGTTTGTCTATCATTGTCTCAAGTACGTCGCGGTTGTTGACCAGCATATCGATATAGCCTTCGAATATGCCGTCTTCCGTGGCAAGGCTGAGTTTTCTGATATTTATTCCCATTACCACTGAAATGTATCCTGTGATGTCGTTAAGCAGTCCTACTCTGTCGATGCCTCTCAACGATATTCTGACAGGGAATGACTGGCCTTCGGAGGATTCCCATTGGGTCTTGACTATCAAGTCGCCGTGCTTTGTCGCCATATTTTCGGCGACGCTGCAGGATTTCTTGTGAACAGTGATGGTTCCGTCCGGGGATAGGAAACCTATGACAGGATCTCCAGGAATAGGATGGCAGCATCCGGCTATCACATATTTGTGTCCGTCTTCGGATGAGTTTATGATGAAATCTTTGGATTTGCGCGGCTTGCCGGAAATGATGTCCGAGATGTCATTGAATTTCACATAACCGATTCCATATCTGTAGAGGAATTCTTCGGCATTGTTCAATTCGAGGTCCGCGGCAATCTGTCTTGCGGTCTGCTCATCGAATGTGCGTCCCATCTCCTTGAACCGTTCCTTCAGCTCTTCCGTGCCTTTGTTTATGAAGAAGTCTTTCTGAGGACGGAAATAATCCAGCACAAGGTTTTTGGCGTGCCTGGTCTGCAGGAATTCAAGCCATTCTGATTTAGGGCTTTCGTCTTCTGCCGAGATGATTTCGACCTGATCTCCGGTCTTCAGCACGTATGAGAGCGGAACCAGCTTCATATTCACCTTGGCAGCAATTGCCTTGCAACCGATTTCCGAGTGAATCATATATGCGAAGTCGAGCGCTGTGGCTCCCTTCTGTATGGATTTCTGCTCACCCTTAGGTGTGAATACTGATATTGAGGTGGTAGTCAGGTCGTTATGTATGATATCGAGCAATTCCAGCGCGTTTACGTCCGGACTGACGAGAATCTCTTTGACTTTTGACAGCCATTTGTCCATCTCATTGTCGTTCTCGCTGATGTAGCCGTCCTGCTTGTAGGCCCAATGGGCGGCAATTCCTTTCTCCGCGATGTCATCCATTCGCTTTGTGCGTATCTGAACCTCAATCCAGATTCCGGTCTGGCTCATCAGTGTACAGTGCAGGGCCTCGTAGCCGTTGCTCTTAGGATGTTTGACCCAATCTCTTACACGGTCCGCCTTGTACCTGTAAAGCCCTGTGATTATGGAGAATACGTGATAACACTGGTCGCGTTCGGTTTCTTTGTCGTTTACACTCGACGGATTGAAGATGATTCTGACGGCATACAGGTCATAAACCTGCTCGAACGAGATTTGCTTGGTGACCATCTTGTGCCAGATGGAGTAAGGGGTCTTTACCCGCTTTTTAATCTCGAAATCGAATCCTGCCTTGTCCAGGGCCTGCCTCAGCGGGGCTATGAATTCTTCGATACATTTATCCTTGTCCGACATGTCGCGGTTGATTTTCGCGCTTATGTCATTGTATGCATCCGGTTCCTTGAATCTAAGCCAGATGTTTTCCATCTCGGATTTTACTTCATACAAGCCGAGACGGTGCGCGAGCGGAATGAATATGAACATTGTCTCGCTCAGAATCTTGTCCCTCTTGTATTCCGGCATGAACTCTATAGTCCTGCAGTTGTGCAGTCTGTCGGCAAGTTTGATGAGCACAACCCGTACATCGTCGTTCAATGTCAGGAGTATCCGCTTGAAATTCTCCGCCTGCATACTCTCGGAGTAGCCTTCATCCTTGCTTTTCTTGTCCTGGTTGTCCAGCACATTCTTCATCTTGGTCAGGCCGTCAACAAGTGACGCTATCTTGTCTCCGAAATTGTGTCTTATGTCATCGACGGTATAGTCCGTGTCCTCCACGA
Organism: Butyricicoccaceae bacterium; assembly: GCA_963654225.1. Taxonomy (GTDB): domain Bacteria; phylum Bacteroidota; class Bacteroidia; order Bacteroidales; family UBA932; genus Cryptobacteroides. The sequence goes on from CAVKAQ010000020.1 coordinate 6,994, forward strand.
CATCGTGAAGCAATGCGGCCGCAATTGACTTGTAGCCAAGTCCTATATCATTCACGACAATCTTTGCGACGGCAATCGGATGCAGAATGTACGGCTCACCTGAACGGCGGCGAACATTCTTGTGCGCTTCATTCGCGAAGTCAAATGCCTTCTGTACGACTTCCAGTTCCTGCTCGCTGGCGCATCTTTTCCTTGCGGCCTCTTTCAAGTCCGCATAATTTCTTGCTATTACCTCGAAGTCTTTCTGTGAGAATTCTGATATGCTCATTTTCTGTCAAGATTATAAGAGTTCACGTTCTGGAATGCATAGGACAATTCGGCTCCGAAGAGAATGATGAACCATCCGAAATTGAGCCAGAACATAAACAGCGGTATCGCTGCGACCGCTCCGTATATTGTGTTGAGTCTGGAAACGAATATCTGTGTCTCCAGAAAAAGATATTGCATTATAGTGAATACAACCCCGGACAGCAGCGCCGCTTTGATTGCATTCCTCCATTCGACAAGATGATTCGGAATGAATTTGTACATTGACGCGAATGTGAAGATTGACACTATCGCGAAAATAGCCCATCCGAGAAAACTCTTGATGTTGTCTGAAAAAGCTATCTTATCAGGCACCAGAAGGTCCAGTACGTTGGAGTAAATGATTGACCCCGAGAAGAATACGAGGATGATGAATGGGGATATGCAGGTTATCGCCAGGTAAAACGTCATCCTTTTGAACAGGTTGCGGGATTTGTTCACTTTCCAGACATTGTTGAATACGGATTCCACGCACATCATCATCCATATCACGAGCCATGCGAAGAAAATTGCGCTCACAAGCCCGACCGGACTCGATTTGGCGGTGTTGATGACATTTTCTGCATAGCCGAATAGCGTGTCGATAGCCTGCGGGTTGCTGATATGAGTGATAAGTGCATCTCTCAGAGGCCCTTCCAGTCCAAGGCCTCCGGTGATGACGAATGCTATGGCAATGAACGGAACGGCCGCCATCGTGCAGAAAAATGCCAGCGCGACAGCCTGGAATCCGATTTTCTGTGCGGAGAATGTCTTTATCGTCAGCATAAGCACCTGCAGATCCTTCACGATACGCAGACGCATTCTGGACAGTTCTTCGAAATTCTCGCTCCAGATTCCTTCCGTCAGATATGACTTGATTTTTTGTATTCCAGATCTTATTCCCATATCTCCTACACCATGCCGCCGAAAAGATCCGGCTCTATATAATCGTCAGATTCGTCTTCTTTTGCATCTTCCGCAATCTCCTGAGGCAGTAGAGATCGGAATTTATCTTCATCGATGACCGGTATTCCGAGTTCCCCGGCTTTTTTCAATTTCTCAGGTCCCGGCTTGGTCCCGGCAAGCAGATATGATGTTTTTCCGCTTATGGATGAACTGTTCTTGCCGCCGTGCAATTCTATCAGATGCTTCATTTCATCGCGTGAAATGCTGAAATTACCGGAAATGACGATTGTCTTGCCCTCCAATGCGGCGGAAAGATTTTCAGCCGGTTCGTCAATTGAGAATTTGAGTCCGTCTGCCTTCAGCCTTTGTATTTCAAACAAATGCTTTTCATTACGGAAAAACTCGAAGATACTCTTTGCGATGACATCTCCGATATCGGGAACTGCAAGCAGCTCTTCCATTGATGCGGCCGATATATGATCGATGTCTCTGAAATGCTGAGTGACGGCTTTTGCCGTAGTCTCGCCAACATATCTGATTCCCAATGCGAACAGGACGTGTTCAAATGTGACTTTTCTACTGTCTGCAAGGCTGCCCAGAAATCTCTGGGCGGACTTGTCTTTCCAGCCGTCCAACCGGAGAAGGTCAGACTTTCTCAAGTCATAGAAATCTGCAGGAGTCCTTACGAGATCAAGATTGTACAGTTGGTCAACAGTAGCGTCTCCGGCAATCACGTTCATCGCTTTTCTGCTGAGGAAATGCACTAGTCTGCCCTTGATTTGAGTCGGGCAGCCGTCAATGTTCGGGCAGAAAAACTTAGCTTCGTCCTCTTCTCTCACCAATGCTGTCCCGCAGTCCGGACAAACCGTAGGAAATTCAGGTCTCACCACGTCATTTCCGCGTTTGCCGAGCTCTACGCCAGTGATCTTCGGGATTATCTCGCCGCCTTTCTCCACATAGACGTAATCTCCGACTCTGATGTCCATCTGTGACATCATATCTGCGTTGTTCAGTGTCGCTCTCTTGACTACGGTGCCTGACAACTGTACCGGGTCAAGATTGGCTACGGGCGTTACAGCGCCTGTGCGTCCTACCTGATAATCAATCGAAAGCACCTTTGTGAGCGCCTGCTCCGCTTTGAATTTGTATGCTACGGCCCAGCGCGGGAACTTTGCAGTATATCCGAGCTCGGTCTGATATTTCAACTCGTTGATCTTTATGACAATGCCGTCTGTTGCGTACGGGAGAGACTTTCTGGCCTTGTCCCAATAATTTATGTACGCTTCGATCTCGTCGATGCCGTTGCAGATCTTTCTTTTGTCGGAAACCGGAAGCCCCCAGGATTCTGCGGCGTCGAGCGCTTCTTTATGCGTTGCAAACGAGACATTCGGACTAGGTATATGATAGAGAGTGCACCATAGTCCTCTGCGTCCGACTTCCTCTGAATTAAGCAGTTTGAGAGACCCTGATGCCGCATTTCTCGGATTTGCGAACGGCTGTTCCTCATCAAGCAGGCGTTCTTCATTGAGCCTGTCGAATGCCTTGTAGGGCATAAGAATTTCGCCGCGGATCTCGAATTCGTCAGGGAATCCGCTGCCTTTCAACACTGTAGGAATGTTGCTTATGTGTTTGGCATTCTCTGTGACGTCATCCCCGATGACACCGTCGCCTCGCGTCAAAGCGTGGAAAAGTTTGCCGTTCCTGTAGGTCAGGCAAATGGCAGTGCCGTCAAACTTGAGTTCGCAGGAATATGTGAACGGCTTTCCTATGAGTTTTGTGGCCCTGGATGCGAAGTCTTCAATTTCTCCGATGTTGTAGGTGTTGCCCAACGACAGCATCGGGTATTTGTGCGGATATTGCGCAAACTCCTTCTTTGAAGACGCTACAGTGTTCCCCGACTCATCACTGTTCTCGAGGTCGCTTCCGACCTTGCGTGTAGGGGAGTCCGGAGTTATGAACTCGGGATACTGATTCTCAAGGTCAGCAAGTTCATACATCAGGTGGTCATAATCGTAATCGCTGATTACCGGGTTGTTGTCCACATAGTATTTCCTGCTGTTCTCCCAAAGAATCTTGCGAAGTTCAACAATTCTGTCTACTGCCTGTTGGCGGGTCATACTCAAAAATCATTTGTCGGGCTGGTCTCGGCCCGAATTTTCATAACTTACAAATTTAACCAAAATTTTGTGGAAAATCGGCTGAAATGTGATAATTTTGCACCCGTTGAAATACGAACGTTACAACATAATTTTAAAATAATATGAAAGACGCAATCATTATCTTGTGCGGTGGCGGTCCTGCCCCGGGAATGAACTCAGTATCAATGAGTGTAGCCAAAACTTTCCTTTCAAAAGGATATAGAGTAATCGGCCTTCACGGCGGATATTCAGGTTTGTTCAGCAAGAACGCACGTACAGAAGAACTCGACTTCTTCAAAGCTGACCGCTACTTCAACAGGGGTGGTTCTTACCTCGAAATGAGCCGTTTCAAACCGACTGACGAGGATTTTGAGAAGAACTTCAATCTCGAGCTTTTCAAGGATAACAATATCAAACTTCTCGTGACAATCGGAGGTGACGATACGGCATCAACAGCCAACAGGATTTCAAAATTCCTTGCTGCAAAGAATTATCCTATCGCGAACATCCACTGTCCTAAGACGATTGACAACGACCTTCCTCTTCCTGCAAATACTCCGACATTCGGTTACAACTCTGCAAAGAACGAAGGCGCTCACATCGCAAGAACTATCTACGAGGATGCACGCACTTCAGGTAACTGGCTTGTAATCTCTGCAATGGGACGTACTTGCGGAAGTTTGGCTTTAGGTATCGGTGAGGCTACTCATTGCCCTATGACCATCATCCCTGAGATGTTCAACAAGACCCAGATGACTCTTGACAAGATCATCAGACTTTCAATTTCAGCTATCCTCAAGAGAAAAGTTATGGGCGTGAATTACGGTACTGTAGTTGCCGCTGAAGGACTTTTCCACAATGACGAGGTTGCCAAGGAAGCTGCTGAGGCCGGTGTTCACTTCACATACGATGAGCACGGACATCCTGAGCTTGGAAAGATTTCCAAGGCTGTGCTGTTCAATGAGCTTCTCGAAAAAGAGTTCAAGAAAGTAGGTCTTAAGGTTAAGAGCCGTCCTGTAGAAATCGGTTACGATGTACGTTGCCAGGACCCAGTAGCTTACGACCTTACATATTGTACAGAGCTTGCTATGGGCGTTTATCAGCTTTTCAGCGAGGGTAAGACCGGATGTATGGTATATGTTGATTCATACGGCAATGTTTCTCCGCTTTATCTTGCTGATCTTCAGGATCCTAAGACAGGAAAGATCCCTCCGCGCGTAGTTGATATCAATGCAGGTACAGCTCAGAATTACTACAAGTACATCGCTCACTATGTAACTCCTGAGGATTACGAGGCTGTGAAGGGGCTTGGAATTGCAGATCCGTCTGTTTATGATTTCAAGAAGATTCTTGAGTGGTAGTAAGCGGATAAATAAATGAATGAAAGGCGACCAGTAAGTAATTATTGGTCGCTTTTTCTTTGTCCGTAATCGGCAAGTTTTTGTAAATTTGAATGATGTAACCAATAGACAGTCTATGCAGAATACACCACGCCCCGAAGATTTCAGGAATACAGATTTCAGCTCGCTCATTCGCTTCAGAATCAATAAGATATTGATGATCTGCAGCAACTATGACGCGTTCATAATGGAAGAAGACGGCCAGATAGAATCGCAGGTTTACAAGGAATATGTCGGCCTCAATATGTCGGATCCGCCTGAATTTATGTGGGTGGAGTCTGCCGCCGCGGCAAGGGATGTTCTTGCGGAAGAGCCTGATATAGATATGATTATCTGTATGTACAATGAGATTGACAAGGATATCTTTCCGCTTGCCGCAGAGTTGAAAGCCTATGGAAAATTTATGCCTTTCGTCTTGCTGATGCACTACTCGAAGCAGATCCGGAAGAAAATCACATCGCAGAAAGACTCCGGGGTGGACTTCGTGTTCAGCTGGCACGGAAACGCTGACCTTATTCTTGCCATAATCAAGTTGTTTGAAGACAAGCAGAATGCAGACAACGACATATTGGGAGTGGGTGTGCAGGCGATATTGCTTGTGGAGGATTCAATACGTTATTATTCAACATATTTGCCAGAGTTATATAAACTCATTCTCAAGCAGAGTAACGAGTTCCTGAAGGAGACCTTGAACGAGGACCAGCAGAAGAACCGCAAACGCTCAAGACCGAAAATTCTCCTTGCTACTTGCTATGAAGAGGCGCGTCAGATTTATGACAAATACCGCAATCACTTCCTCGGTGTCATTTCCGATGTGGGAATGGTGGTGCACAAAGGTGATTCTCCGAGTACGGAGAAGCTTGATGCCGGTATAGAACTTGTCGATTACATTCGCGGAGACGACCCTATGATGCCTGTCTTGCTTCAGTCGTCTCAGGCTTCAGTTGCGTCGGTGGCAAAAGGACTTGGCGTAGGTTTCCTAAAGAAATACGCAAGGACATTGTTCTTGCAGCTTTCAGACTATATCAGGGAAGAATTCGGATTCGGAGACTTTGTATTCAAGGATGAAAGGGGCGCAGAATATGGCAGAGCCGCCAACCTGCAGGAACTTGAGGAGGTAATCCAGCACGTGCCTGATGACATTCTGGTAAGCAACACCTCGAGGAATATGTTTTCCAAGTGGTTTTTCGCAAGAGGACTGTTTACCTTGGCGAATATATTCAGACTCGAACATCACGACAATGCAGCGGAGGCCAGGGAGTTTCTAACAAAAGAAGTCCAAGCATATCACAAGGCTATGGGGCGCGGAATCATAGCTGAATTTTCAACTGAAAATTACGACAGATATATCTCGTTCGCGCGTATCGGAAACGGCTCTCTAGGAGGTAAGGCGAGAGGAATAGCCTTTCTTAACAAGCTGATAGACAAATATGCTCTTAACGACAAATACAAGAACATCTCAATTTCCATCCCTCAGAGCATAGTCATCACTACAGAGTATTTCGATCAGTTCATTCTTGAGAACGGACTGCAGTATGTGATTGATTCAGAGCTTTCTGATGACGAGATTCTGTCAGAATTCGTGGCGTCGCGTCTTCCGGAGGAATTGATAAACAACTTGAAGACATATCTGCGGACAGTTTCGACCCCGCTTGCAATCCGTTCTAGCTCAAAACTGGAAGACAGTAATTATCAACCGTTTGCGGGCGTGTATTCGACATATATGATACCTCTGACCAAGAACAGGGATCAGATGTTGAGAATGTTGGATAAGGCGATAAAAAGTGTCTATGCCTCAGTATTTTACAACGGAAGCCGCACTTACATACAGACCACCGGCAATCTGCAGAGCGAAGAGAAAATGGCTGTCGTGATTCAGAATATATGCGGTTCGGAACATAACGGATTGTATTATCCGATGCTTTCCGGCGTGGGCAGAAGTGTCAACTTTTATCCGATAGCGAACGAGGAGACTGAAGACGGCATTGTCAACATCGTGTTCGGACTTGGAAAATCTGTTGTTGACGGAGGCAAAACATTGAGGTTCAGTCCGAAGTATCCTAAGAAGATACTTCAGTTGTCGCAACCCGAACTTGCTATGCGCGACGGGCAGAAGATGATGTATGCCTTGGACCTGCGTCCGGGTGCATTCAAGATCTCACGCAATGAAGGTGTTAACCTGGCGCATTTTCCTGTTACTGACGCTATTGAAGATTTCCCGCATTCAGATCAAGTATTTTCTACATATAACGCTGCTGACAGCAGGGTGGTGCCTGGAATCGATGTGAAGGGGGCACGCATAGTGTCATTTGACGCAATCTTGAAATATGGAAAGTTCCCGTTGGCTCAGGCATTGTCTGATGTGCTGGAAATTTGCCGCAATGAGCTTCTGTGCGAGGTGGAAATGGAATTTGCGGCCGATATGAGTCCTGACGGAAGGCTGATATTGAAGCTCTTGCAGGTTCGTCCTGTGAATCTTCTGGAAAATGATTCGGACATAAATTATGATGAACTGTCCAAGTCTCTTGACGTGAAATATGTCGAGTCCAACAAAGCGCTCGGGAATGGTTTTATGCACGGAATCAGACATATCGTGTATATATCGCCGGATAAGTTCGATTCCGGAAGGACTCGCGAAATGGCATCGGAGATTGCCGAGATAAACAATTCGTTTAAGGATAAGGATGGTGGATATATTCTTATCGGACCCGGCAGGTGGGGCTCCTCAGACCCTAATCTGGGAATCCCGGTCAAATGGAGCGACATTTCTGAGGCTAGGATGATTGTGGAATACAGTATCCCCGGATTTCAGGTAGAACCTAGTCAGGGCACGCATTTCTTTCAGAATATAACGTCCCTGGGCGTAGGTTATTTGTCGGTGGATTCTGCAATAAATGACGGCAACATTGATTTTAATGCCTTGGCTACTTTGGACTGTATCGATTCCCGAGAGTTTGTCACACTGCTTGAATCGTCGGAAGAACTGACTGCCTGCATAGACAGAGACAGCAACCGAGCCGTTGTAGGGATGAAAATATCGGAAATGTAAACGGTTTATTTGCAGAGCGTTACGATTATTCCGTCCATCGCCGGTACTTTTACGCGAATCGGAGTGTTATGATTCAACGTCTCTGTTTCTTTGAGATTCATCCAGTTGAATGCGTGCTCCGGAATGGATATGCTGAGTTCCGAGTCGTATCTGGAAAAGTTGCAGATGACCAGGAGCGTTTCGTCCTTGAAATCCCTCAAAAATGCGAAATGCCTGTCGGGGTTGAATCCGTCAGAAGAGAGGTTGCAGTAGCCCAAGTCATAAGTCATCCCCTCGGACATCGCAAGGTCGCCGGCGGCAGTCGTCAGAACGGATTTGTATTTATCCAAAAGATTCTTCTCGGCATCTGTGAGCGCATTCTGCTCGCCGTGGATGAATCTGTACAGTTTGTTAAGGCTCGACGGAGACCACCAGTCGAATATGGATGTCCTGCCGTCAATTCCGCTGAAGCCTTCCGCGTCCATACCGCGTTCGCCGATTTCCTGCCCGGCGTACAGCATGAATGAGGACTTGTTGAAGAACGTGGACGCATATAGAGCCGAAAAAGCGTTCTTCGCATTGCGTCCGAAAAAGTCTGAAGCGAATCTCTGTTCATCGTGATTTTCAAGGAAATTCAGCATATACGGCTGAAGATCTCCCAGTGATTGCCAGTTCCATGTGATTCTTTTGGCCGACTGCCAATCCTCAATAGGCATACCGTTGTCGGAGACATTGGCCTCGACAATATCCCTGAGAGCATCGTATATTCCGGACTTGTCATATAGCAGGTCGAAACCGACTTCGCGTATGTATTTGGCATATTGTTCTTTTTGATATACTTCCGCAATGAAGAGCAGTCCCGGATGTGCCTTTTTGACCTTGGATATCATCCATTTGAAGAACTCAGGTGGGACCAGTTCCACCATATCGCAGCGGAATCCGTCAACTCCGAGTGAGGCCCACCAAGATATTATGTCAAACATCTTGTCCCACGTTCTTGTATGGAAATCGCAGTAGTTCAGTTTGACAGTGTCATACCAGTCATTGACGCCAGGAGTCGCAGTATAGACGTTTCCGGAAGCAAGAGCCGGAGTCTCTTCGTATGTCTGATTCTGTATAGGGAGCTTCAATGAACTGCCGGGATAATAAAAGAAGTCGTTTTCCGCTTTCCAGTGAACGTTTTTGTCGTCATTTGCTCCGAGTGCTTCCATTCCGGTCGGGGACGGATGCTGAGACGTTATTTTGCAATAGTCCCGGGCGACGTGGTTTGGCACAAAGTCTATGATAACCTTGAGCCCTGCATCGTGAGTCCTTTTGACAAGTTCCTTGAACTCCTCAAGCCTGTTCTCGGGATTGTCTGCAAGATACGGATTTACGTCGTAGTAGTCGGTTATTGAATATGGCGAACCGGCACATCCCTTCACCCAGTCTTTAGATGACGGTGTACATCCGGACGTATCCTCGGCTGTGGCGTGCCGGATGATCCCTGTAAACCATATATGCGAAACACCAAGGCTCTTCACGTATTCGAGAGTCTTGGTGTCTATATTGCCGAATTTGCCGGAACCGTTGTCCTCCAGCGTACCATTCTTTGTGTTCTTGCCGTTGATGTTGCCCCAGAGGCGTGGCAACATCTGATATATAATGAATTTGCTCATCTGTCAACAGAATTTAAGATTCACTGTTGACTGCATAATCTGTGCCCGTGGACGTGAGGACTTAAATAAAAAGGTGACCAAACAGTCTTTCGGCCATTCAGTCACCTCGATGTTACTTACTATATAGGGTAAACTATTCCTTAGGTGCAACTGCGCCCCATACTACTGCACTCAGGCAACCTCCGATAAGAGGAGCGCAGATGTAAACCCACAGCTGTTTGAGCGCTTCTCCGCCGACAAACAATGCCGGGCCGATTGAACGTGCCGGATTGACTGAAGTTCCTGTGAGCGGAATGCAGACAATGTGTATGAGCACAAGCGAAAGACCGATTGCCAGCCCTGCAAAATTGCCGGCTCCGACTTTGCTGTCCGTAGTTCCTAGGACAACGAGGACAAAAATGAATGTGGCGATGATTTCAGTGAAGAATGCTCCGCCAAGTGTCACGCCGTTTGCAGCATTTGCGAGATTTGCGCCTCCCATATTGAATCCTGTCATTCCGACAATCCAGTACAGAACAGCTGCTCCGACGATACCTCCTACAACTTGTCCGACCCAATAGCCGACTGCATCCTTTAAGCTCATTCTGCCTGATAGATATACTCCAAGCGTGATGGCAGGGTTGATGTGGCAACCTGTAGTGCCGCCTATCGTATAGGCCATAGCGACGACAGAAAGACCGAATGCGAATGCTATCGACAGGGTAGTCCCGCCGAATACTGCGCTACCGCAGCCGAGAAGAACGAGCACAGCAGTGCCTATTGCTTCTGCAATGTATTTTCTCATATCTATGTATGTTTAGAAATTGTTCCGAAAGTTAGTGAAAAATGCCGGTTGCAAGTACTATTCTGTTGAATTTATCTCAAAAAGTCATTTGTGCGCCTTTTTTTTGTCGAAATGTTTTGGAAGTATGGGATTTTGTCGATAAATTTGCACTCCAATTTTGGAATAACTATAATCGTATTAAAAAATGAAAAACGGAATTCATCCCGAAAACTACCGTCTTGTAGCTTTCAAGGATATGTCAAATGACACAGTATTCATCACTCGTTCTTGCGCAACTACCAAGGAAACTCTTATGGTCGATGGAGTTGAGTATCCGGTAGTGAAAGTCGAGATTTCAAATACTTCTCATCCATTCTACACAGGCAAAGTCAAGCTCGTTGACACAGCAGGTCGTGTGGACAAGTTCTACCAGAGATACAAGAACAGACAGAAGTAATTCTGTTTCGGAATATAATGAGAGAGGAATCCTGTTTTCAGAGTTCCTCTCTTTTTTTATTGCTGTACTTTTCTGTTAAAGGGCGTTTAGTCGGACATTGCACTCAGCATTAAAGCATTTGAAGTTCGGAGCGAATTTTTTCTGAGCGGAGAACTCAATTGCTTTAATGCCCCCAGTCGGACATTATCGGCTTTTTTTACAATATTCAAATGATTGTCAAATTATTATCCGGATAACCGAATGTTGGAATAATTTGCTAAATTTGAATTTCAAGAGCTTATGGCTGATTTTTGGTCATACGCCAGAAAACCGATAGAATACAGACAACTTTCTAAATACTTATGCTATGGCAAATCAATTGGATGAAATGACCGGACCTGTCAATGACAAAGGTCGTGATGTGCACGTGATCGAGCGCCAGCTCCCTGTAAAAGTCGGTTTCGGGTCATTCCTGTTCGAGGTCGCACTTTGGATTACAATTCCGATTCTGGTGCTGTTGTATGTCTATGTACTGAATCCGGGAATCGAAGATGCAAAGATGATAGCGATAATAGGGTGCGCCGCAGGCATATTGCCGGGTGTGATATTCATGTTTATGAAAATATCCGCAAGGAACTATTTCCAGCAACTTGAGCAGAAAATCCAGGCAGAGGCGTCGAACATTGACAATTTCATTGAACAGCGTGTTGTAGTCCTTCAGAATGTGGCGGGACTCGTTGACAAAGCAGTCGAATTGGACAAGGATGTCATGAAATCAGTTGCCGCATTGCGTGGCGGTTCTGTCACAGCTGAAAACAGGAGCAATGTAAATCAGCAGGTTACCGCAGCATTCGGCCGTCTGTTCCCTCAAGTTGAAGCGTATCCGGAACTCAAGGCGCACAATGCAATTGCCGATGCTATGCAGCAGAACAACTATCTTCAGCGTGAGATCACTGCAGCCCGCACGGTTTACAACAGCCGTGTAAGCCAGTGGAACACAAGCGTTTTCTCGTGGCCTACCAAGCAGATTGTAGCAGCTCGTCAGGGCTATACGACACGTATTCCGTTCACGGCTTCTGCTGAAACCAGAGAAAAGGCGAACGCAAAATTCTTTTAATCAGAGGCCCGGATGATTCAGGATATCTATAATCCGCTTTCTGAATATCGGGATGTGTTTTCTGTCCGTTTCAAGGATATAGCGGAAAACACATTCGCTGAGCTGGCTGCAGAAGCGAAAATAGATGTCAATGCAAATAAGGAAACCTGCCGTCAGATATATTCTGACGAGAAAAATCTGGCATCCGTAAAGTCGCGTATCCGCCGCAATACAACTATGTGTGTGCTGTTGTGGCTGGCTCTTGTCGGAGGCGGCGTTGCAGTCGGATTCAAATATGCGGAACTCGACGATTCGTCGTTGGCTATAGCAGTTGTTGCCTTCGCATTGGTATTGCTGATTCTGTTTGCCGGAATTCATCCTAGAATAAAAAGACTGAAATCTGACCGCGAGAGACTTAGCCGCGAACTTAAGAATCTGAATGATAATGCCTGGGAGCAGATGGCTCCGCTTAACCGTCTGTATGACTGGGACGTGCTGACACGTATGATGGTGAAAGCTGTTCCGAAACTCGAATTTGATCCATATTTCACGGTGCAGCGCCTTATTGACCTGAAAGCCACTTACGGATGGGACGATTCGTTCAATGCCGGCAGGTCGGTGCTTTATTCTCATTCGGGACTGATAAACGGAAATCCTTTCGTGATATGCCGCACCAAGATGATGCAGATGGGAGTCAAGACATATACCGGCAGCAAGACCATTACTTGGACGACCTCTGAACGCGGTAGTGACGGACACTATCATACCGTGACCCATTCAGAGGTCCTCACGGCCACGGTGACGGCTCCATATCCGGAGTATTTTGAAAAGACACGTCTCATTTATGGCAACACTGCCGCGCCCGACCTCATATTCAACCGAAAACAGAGCAATCTGGCATCAAGGGAAAACTCTGCGGCATACAGACGCGCGCGCCGGCAGCTTAGGCGTAAGGCAAACGACTTGAAAAAGTCGGATTATGCAATGATGACAAATGAAGAGTTTGAAGTGGTGTTCGACACGCGGGACAGAAACAATAACCAGCAGTTTGCATTATTGTTTACGCCGCTTGCGCAGGAAAATATGATTCAGCTTCTTAAGGACAGCAAAGTGGGATATGGCGACGATTTCGACTTCTGCAAACAGAAAATGATAAATGTCATTATTCCGGATCATATTCAGCGCCTCAATCTTGATTTGAATCCGGATTTGTACCGCAGCTTTGACTATGAAAAGGCGAAACGTGATTTCCTTAGCCTGAATACAGAATATTTCAGAGCCATATATTTTGCGCTGGCACCTCTTCTGTGTGTGCCTATGTATCAGCAGATTCGCCCTCAGGAAGCCATATACGGACGGGATATGAAAATGCGCAGTTCGTTCTGGGAGCACGAGGCGTTGGCCAATTTCTGGGGCAACAGTTATTTCAAGCATCCGGAATGTGTGACGGACTGCATACTCAAGACCTCACGCCAGGATGTCCAAAATGGAGACTCTCTCATTACAGTAAAAGCATACGGCTACCGCAGCGTAGAAAGAGTGTCTCACGAGACGGTCTGGGGCGGAGACGGAAAATTGCATACTGTCCCTGTCCATTGGAATGAATATCTGGGTGTTACAGGCTCAGGGCATATACGCATACACGAGGACAACGAGTTTGAGGACAGCTCGGCAAGCCAAAGCGAACGCATCCGTCATATAAGTTCGGTGTTGAGCGACGCGGATATGAATGTATATAGGAGGCATATCGCTTCAAGGGTATAGGGTGCAGTTCGCTTCTGGGGTGTGTCCATGACGGAAATTCCATAATTTTCTGCCGCCCAAACGGTATTTCTTAACTATTTTTCTTAAATTAGCACGATTTGTATTCTTATATTTTAATTGTAAACGGAATATGGAAGAAGTGAAGAATGAGGCTACAGAGCCAAAGAAACTTAATTTCCTGGAAGAAATCATTGAATCGGACCTGAAATCGGGTAAAGTGGACAGCGTATTGACGCGTTTCCCTCCGGAGCCTAACGGCTATCTGCACCTTGGACACGCAAAGAGTATCTGCATCAATTTCGGACTTGCACAAAAATACGGCGGTAAGACCAATCTTCGTTTTGACGATACCAATCCTACAAAAGAGGATACGGAATATGTGGATTCCATTAAAGAGGATATACAGTGGCTTGGATTCCAGTGGGATAAAGAGAAATATGCCTCAGATTACTTCGACCAGCTTTACGAATGGGCGGAAGAATTGATCAACAGGGGATTGGCTTATGTTGACGACCAGTCTCAGGAAGAGATAAGCAAGGGCCGTGGCACAGTGGACAAGCCAGGCGTTGAAAGCCCATACAGAAACAGAAGTGTTGAAGAGAATCTCAAACTCTTCCGCGAAATGCGTGACGGCAAATACGCCGACGGAGAGAAGGTCCTCAGGGCCAAGATAGATATGGCTAGCCCGAATATGATGTTCAGGGACCCGCTTCTGTACAGAATCAAGCACGCGTCGCATCATAGGACAGGAGACAAATGGTGCATCTATCCGATGTACGACTATACTCACGGACAGTGTGACTCCATCGAGAATATCACTCATTCCATCTGTACTCTCGAGTTCGACGTTCACAGACCTCTGTATGACTGGTTCATAAAGACATTGGACATCTATCCTTCTCATCAGTACGAGTTTGCGAGATTGAACCTCACATACACGCTTATGAGCAAGCGTAAGCTCCTGGAGCTTGTTCAGAAAAGCCTTGTAAGCGGATGGGATGACCCTCGTATGCCGACACTTTGCGGTGTCAGGAGAAGAGGTTATACTCCTGAGGCGCTGAAGATGTTCTGCGAGAAAATCGGAGTGTCGAAGCGCGACCAGCTTATGGATATCCAGCTTCTCGAATGGTGTGTGCGTCAGGACCTTAACGCCCGTGCAAACCGCTATATGGTAGTTGAAGACCCTATCAAGGTTACTCTTACCAACTGGGAAAACGGAAAGGTTGAATGGTTTGACTGTCCGTTGAATCCGGCAGATCCTGAAGGCGCAAAGAGAAAGGTGCCTTTCTCCGGTGAACTTTACATCAGCCGTGCTGACTTTATGGAGGATGCTCCAAAGAAATTCTTCCGTCTCAAACCGGATGGCGAGGTGCGTCTGAAATACACTTATATAATAAAGTGCAACGAAGTGGTCAAGGATGCTGAAGGCAATGTGGTTGAACTCAAATGTACATTCGATCCGTCAACACGTCCGGGTTCAGGAGAATGGAGAAGTGTCAAAGGTACAATCCATTGGGTGTCAATCGCTGACGCCAAGGA
Organism: Butyricicoccaceae bacterium; assembly: GCA_963654225.1. Taxonomy (GTDB): domain Bacteria; phylum Bacteroidota; class Bacteroidia; order Bacteroidales; family UBA932; genus Cryptobacteroides. The sequence goes on from CAVKAQ010000020.1 coordinate 22,007, forward strand.
GATTGAACTGAGACTTTATGACAAGCTCTTCACATTGGCAGATATGAGCCAAGTCCCTGAGGATAAGGACTATAAGGACTTCCTTAATCCACAGTCACTTGTCAAGGGCGTAGGTTATGCGGAACCTGCTCTGTTGGAGGATAATTCCGGAATCGCAGTTCAGTTTGAACGCGACGGCTACTTCTTCAAGGACAAGGACAGCACTCCGGAGCATCCTGTGTTCAACAGAACCGCTACCCTCAAGGATTCTTACAAGCCGGAGTAGCATCTGTCCGTCAGAATATGGATCCGCTTAAAAGTATGTATTCTTCAATGCAGTCAATTGCTATATGATGAAAAATATGCTTCTGCACGATACAGTGAGGATAATTAAAAAGAGGATTTTTAATTATCCTCTTCTTTCGTTAAAGCCTCAGTCGCTGAGGCGACAGCTCGCAGCCATCCTCGTTTTTGTTTTCTTTTTTTGTAACGCGTCCGCCCAGAACAATTTGAAGTATGTTGATGCGGCGGGGTTGACAATCATAGGAAAGCCGATACCTACCTCCAAGCCTTTTACCCGAATTGACACTGCTGTGTTCAAATTCAATAAAGCGTCCATTGACAAGAAAGCTGCCCAGTCCACAGGTCTTGCAATATGTTTCAAGACTGACAGCAAGAATCTGAGAGCCAAATGGAAAACGGGCCCGGGAAATTCCGGGGCAAATATGGCTGCAATAGGTCAGAAAGGACTGGATTTATATATACGCGAAGGCGGAAAATGGGAGTTCGCCGGTGCGGGTGTGCCGAAAATGTCCGGTCGTCAGTATGACCAGCACGAAAGCGAGCTTGCCTTGAATATGAAAGACGGCGCAAAGGAGTGCCTGCTCTATTTGCCGTTGTTCGACAGCGTCGAGCAATTATATATAGGGATTGATGAGGACAGCAAGATTGAGCCTATGGACAATCCATTTTCAAAAAGGATTGTCTTTGTCGGGTCAAGCATTACTCACGGAGCTTCAGCAAGCAGACCGGGAATGTGCTATGTCGCATTATATGGCCGGAAAACAGGATACTATTGCATGAATCTCGGCTTCAGCGGTGACAGCAAGCTTCAGGAGGAATATGCGCGCTATCTGGCTGAAGTTGACGCAGATGCGTTTGTCTTTGACGCTTTTTCCAATCCGTCACCGGAAGAAATCAGAGCAAGATTTGACAAGTTTGTAGATATTATCAGGGAAGCGCATCCGGATACTCCGCTGATTTTCCTACAGACTGAATGGCGGGAGAAACGCAGATTCAACACGAAGGTCGATGCTTTTGAGGCTGAAAAACAACGTGTTGCTTATGAAGAGGTTACATCTCGTCGCGAATCGGACAAGAATATCTGGTTTGTTGATTCGGAAGGCTATCTCGGCAACGACGGGCTCGGTACTATAGACGGCGTTCATCCTACCGATCTCGGTTTTATGCGTTGGGTGGACAAGATGTATCCTCAGCTGAAGAAGATATTCAGGCGTTATTCGTTATAGTGCCGGTCGATTACAGTTATGCAACATTTTCAGACAGAGCTGCATCTTGAGGCGGACTGTTTTATGAAATCTGTATGCCTTACAGAGGATATTTAATTTTTTATCGATAAAGATGAATGCAGGTGCGAAGTCGATTATATTTATGAGAAAGTTGGCCGTCTTGGCTTGCTTTCTCATTTTTTGCATCAATGCTAATGCGAACATAAATGTTTTCGAAGTTGATTCTCTGAACATTCTCGAACCTATTGAAAATGATGCCGTCAGCGCTCCAATAGCAGCGTCAAAGGATATTCAAACATTGACTCCAGGCCGGACGACCAAGGTCGAAGGCACACTCCGTTACCATAAAGGATGTATCTACACTTCTGATAATCAACTGCTCAGCGTCAGCGATCTGCAAAATTATTTTTCGCCGAAAGATGTTGAAAGATACAGACGCAGCCGAAAGACTTATACTTCAGGAAAAAATGTGCTTGGCTTCGGTTGCGGAGCCGGTTTGCTTGGTGGTGTCAGTGTGCTTTCAATGGATGCCGGCATAACGGACACCAATTTGCTGGTCCTCTCAGCGCTTACCGGAATAGTGGTCATTACTCCGTGCACGCTTGTTGGGGCGCCAATGGTCTGGATATCAAAGGCAAGAATGAAAAGAATGGTCAGAGAATATAATTCGAGATATATCTTTGGGGATGACCTGTCTGAGTGAAGGATTATGTTCTCATAATGATGGAATCAGGTAATTCTGGAAGGCGTTTTTCGGATTTTGCTTGAATAATTGCTATATTCGCGGTTTGTAATGCGTATCAGAAATGTCCAGGAAACTGCGGAACGATATTCGAAACTTTAAACTTACTATGAGGCTTAAACTTGTTTTGAGCCTCAGTTCCATAGCCATAATTCTGCTCGTATCCAGTTTTATTTCAATAATGGAATATAGCCGAATGAGCAATTATGTCTCGGAACTTATTGCGGCCAACATCGGAAGCATAAATGCCTCCCAAAGACTGGCTGACGTCGCCAACTCGTACAATCTCAGCATTTTGACAGTCATAGGTGACAACTCCATCAAAAAACTTCCGGAGCTGAGGCAGAACGATTTCATAGCGCACTGCGACAGTCTCAAAGCTTCGCTTACTTCCGAGAAAATGCTCCCTTTGGCTGATTCCGTGCTGTATTCTTATTCCGCGTATATGCTTACGACGCTGGAATTGCCACAGGCGATCTTGTCTGACTTCATCAACACAAGGGAGTGGTATTTCGACAGGCTTCAGCCTAAATACAATCGACTCAGATCAGATATCAATATCCTGAACAACGCCATTTACAATGACTTGCAGAAGAACTCGGCAACATTCGAAAGAGGTTTCTACCGAAGCATTATTCCGGGAGCGGTGGCTGTCGCAGTAGGTCTGCTCCTTGTGCTGCTTCTGCTTTTCTTCCTTATGGCATATTATGTCAATCCTATCTACAAAATGCTCAGCGGACTTAAGAATTACCGTTCGCTCGGCAGTAAATATTCGTTCACTTTTGACGGCGATGACCAGTTGTCCGAATTGAATGACGGCATAACAGAAGTGGTAGGGGAGAATATCCAGATGAGAAAGCGCATAAAGGCTTTGCGCGAAGTGATGGAGAAGAACCGGGAGGGGAATAACTGATGAATCTGAAGGTCATATCCAGAAATGTGGGATTCGCGCTGCTGGCCAGTGCGTTCTTTATGTTTCTGTCCATAATGGTGTCTGTCGGGAATGGAAACGACAGCGCCTTGGCCGCATTGATAATAAGTTTCACGATTACATTCGTTGTCGGCATATTTCCCTTCATATTCGTGCGTAAATCACCGAATATCAGCCTGAAAGACGGATATATGATTATCGTTTTGTCCTGGCTTCTGTCGTTTGTGTTCGGAATGTTGCCTTATGTGCTGTGGGGCGGTCCGTTCTCAGTAATCAATGCGCTGTTCGAGGCCGTATCGGGATACACCACGACCGGAGCCACCATCCTCACGAATGTGGAGATGCTTCCGGACAGCCTTCTGTTCTGGCGCTCATCAACTCATTTCATCGGAGGTTTGGGAGTAGTCGTCTTTCTTCTGCTGATTATCCCTTCATCAAGCCCTGTGCGTCTGAGGCTTACCAATATGGAGATTTCATCGCTTTCCCGCGAGGGCTACAGGTCAAGGACAAACAAGACGGTCTGGATTTTCACTGCTGTCTATTTCGGGCTGGCGATATTTTCATTCATCTGCTATTGGATGGCTGGAATGCCTGTATTCGACGCAGTCAATCATGCTTTCAGCGTCACGGCGACAGGCGGTTTCAGTACGAAGAATCTTTCCATAGCGGCCTATAACTCCACACTCATAAATATTATCACCATAGTATTTATGTTTCTGGGATCAGTGCATTTCGGAATAATATATATGGTGTTTGCGACGAAAAGTCTGAAGCCGTTGAACAATCCAATATTGAAATTCTATGTTTCAGCCATCCTGATCGCGGCCTTGGTTACAAGTTTTTCATTGAGGCTCAATGAAGTCGGCGCCTCTTGGGGCGAATCGATGATGGACGGATTTTTCCAGACGGTCAGTGCCATATCAACGACAGGATTCGCTATTTCCGACAACAATACGTGGCCGATGTTCGCTTCAATAGTGCTTGTGCTGATTTCCGTGCCTTGCGGTATGGCCGGTTCTACGACCGGTGGCGTGAAATCCGACAGAATGTTGTTGATGTTCAAAACAATAGGTCAGCAAATCCGCAGTTCAATTCACCCGTCATCAATTAATCAGGTCCACATAGGAAACCATATTCTATCAAATGACGACATATATCCGCACATTGTATATATAGGACTGTATTTTATGACAATAGCCGTGTCTGTAGCACTTACGATTATGTCGGGGATGGGAGTGGGTGATTCGGTAGCTGCGTCCATAACCTGCCTCAGCAATGTCGGTCCTGCGCTCGGAGAAATGGGCACATTGGGCAATTTCAATGCTGTCCCGATACTGTCAAAAGTCATATTCATATTCGATATGTTCCTGGGCCGTGTGGAAATATATCCGGTCCTGGCCGTTATAATGATGATGTTGAGCAAAAAAGCCAGATAACCAAACCAATAAATTTAAAGTGATGAGATTAATACCGATCTATACGTGGAATAAGAGTGTTCGAAACTTTGACAACCGCAGAAAACTATTCGCAAAATTGCCCTGGGCTCAGGGCGTGATTCTGCTGTCTTGCGTAGTGATTGCAATGTTGCTGGCTAACTTGCCGTCAACCAAAGAGTTCTATCATAGCGTTCTCGAAACTAATCTGTCCATATTCATACAGTCAGGCTCATCAGAAGGCATATATTTCCCGCACGGACTGACTGTGGAGAGTTTCATCAATGACATATTGATGACTGTTTTCTTCTTTACTGTAGGCCTTGAAATACGCCGTGAGATGAGTGACGGCGAATTGTCCAGCGTCAAGAAGGCGATGATGCCTATTATCGCGGCGTTCGGAGGTGTAGCAGTTCCTGCGTTGATTTTTGCGATTGTCAATCACAACACGGCGGCGTCATCCGGATGGGGGATACCGACTGCCACGGATATTGCCTTTGCAGTAGGTATCCTATCGATTCTCGGAGATAAAGTGCCGGCTTCCCTGAAGATTTTTCTTACGGCTCTTGCGATAGCGGATGACCTGATTGCAATTCTTGTCGTGGCAATATTTTATGGCGGAACCATAAATTTCACCCTGCTGGGAATAGCCGCTCTGCTTGTATTGGTCGTCTTGATAATGAATAAGTTAGGGGAGAAGAGAATGATATATTATCTGATTCCGGCTGCAGCGATATGGAGTCTGTTCTATTATTCCGGTATCCATTCGACAATGTCTGGAGTGGTGATGGCATTCCTTGTTCCAATGGCTCCGAGATTCAATGAAGCATATTTCAACAGAAAGAAGAAACAATATCTGAAAAGGATGAGCAAATACGGGGAGATGGCAGTGCTGACAGAGCCATTCCCGAACGGGCCTCAGAGACATTGTTTGAGAAGATTGTCTGCAATATCTTCCGGAAGCATAGGTATGACGGCAAAACTGGAACACGCGCTAACGCCTTGGGTCAATTTCCTCATAATGCCGATATTTGCTCTTGCGAATGCAGGTGTGGAAATTCCTGATTTGTCGTATTTCAACGTGTTCAATTTTGACGCGGCCCTCGGAAGTGTGGGTATGGGCATATTTCTGGGCTTGCTGATTGGAAAACCGCTGGGCATTTCATTGGCAAGTTTCATCGCCATAAAACTGCACGCGGGAGAAATGCCGGACAAAGCGTCCTGGAAGATGCTTATAGCTGTCGCCTGTCTAGGAGGAATAGGGTTTACGATGTCTATTTTCGTTGATACTCTGTCTTTCGGCGACCAGCTTCCCGAGGTTACTGCCAAACTTAGAGATATGGGAAAAGTCGCAGTCCTAATGGGCTCGTTATGCGCCGGCATCCTCGGCAGCATTCTGATAACCGTCATTGATAAAGCGTCTCACAAGTAAATTCCCTGACGGGGTAGTGAATTGGATATTGAACGGACTAATCAGAGGAGGTTTGGGGGCGTCTCGTGTCTTTAGGAGATAAGCGGCGCAAAAACGGATGCCAGGAACACTGTCAGAATACCGCTTACGACAATTGACAGGCTTCCCATTGCGCCTTCGATTGCTCCCATTTCCATTGCTTTCGTAGTCCCTATAGCGTGCGATGATGAGCCTATTGCGATTCCTTTTGCTATAGGTTCGTTGATTTTCAGTAGTTTAAGAAATTTCTCGGCGAATATGTTGCCGATTATTCCTGTTAGGACGATTGAAACTACTGAGATGGAAATATATCCGCCCAACTCCTCAGAAACCCCTATGCCTATGGCAGTGGTGATGGATTTAGGCAGGAACGTGACATAGGTTGCGTGATCCAATCTGAATATCAGAGCAAATGCCAGTACGCAGAGCATACTTGACAGAACTCCCGAGAGGATGCCGGCCGTCACGGCTTTCCAGTTTCTCTTGAGAAGTTCAAACTGCTGGTAAAGCGGTACGGCGAGGCAGACAGTCGCCGGAGTGAGCAGGTAACTTATCAGTTCAGTGCCTTTTTTGAAATTTTCGTATTCTGTCCCGGTCAGGAGCAATGCGCATACGACTATGACGATTGAGACAAGAAGCGGATTCATCATTGACCAACCTGTCTTTCTTCTCAGCCATAGACCGGCCCAATAAGCCGAAAGACTGAGAAGTACTCCGAAAAATACTGATTCTGATATGATGTCGCTCATTTTCTTTTTCCTCTACGAATGACAATTTGAGTCACCAGTCCGGAGACTCCCATTACTACAAATGTGCTTACAAATGTGATTGTCAAGTATTTGACCAGTGATGTCTTAACTATGCTCCAGGAATCGATAAGTCCTGTCGCGGCCGGTATGAACATAATTGGCATAGCGGCAATCAGAAACAGACTGACGTCTCGTATGTCACTTATCTTCACCCATTTGCACTCGAGTGCGACAAAGAGCAGAATTATGCCGTAAATGCTTGCCGGAATTGGCAACGGTATAAAATAGTGCAACAGTTCGCCTGCGAATGAAAATGCTATTATTATGAGAAATTGAATTACGAAATTCATAGCATTGAAATGAAATCTTCAATCATTTTTGCCGACTTCTCGGCTCCGAGCAAGCAGGAATCCAGACACAAATTATAGTCAGGTGCGTTGCCCCAGTCAAGTCCGGTATAGAATTTATGATACGAAACCCTGCAGTCGTCAGTCCTGCGGACAAATTCTTCCGCATATTTCATCGGAACATTTTCTTCAGTGCAAATGTTGTTGATTCGGGACTCGATGTTTCCGTGCAGGAAGACGGAAGTGAGGTCTTTCCGTTCCTTGAAGATATAATTCCCGCAACGGCCGATTACAATGCAGTCTTCTGAGCCTATCATTTTGATGAAAGCGCTGCGGAACCGTTCGCGGACAGCCGTCCGGTCTTCATTATAGTCAGTGATGGCATCCATCAGGTCATCGACGGGCAGTTCGTCGAAGAAATTCTCCATATCTTCGAGCATACCTTCACGCAAAGCCTTATCCATTAGGCTTTTGCGGGTATATAGCTTCAGACCGTAGTCTTTAGACAATATTTCCCCGACGTGCAGAGCACCGCATCCGCACTGTCTTGCAATAGTTATGAGCATTTGTCAGTCAATTCGTTTATCATAGCTTTCGCTACCGCTGCGGATGAGCCTTTGCCACCCAGAGCATCTCGTATTTCCTGGTATCCAGCCAGCATTGTCTGTCTGTATTCCTTGTCTTCAATCATTCGTCTGACTTCTTCAAGAACATTGTCAGGAGTGAAATAATATTGAAGAAGTTCGCGGAAACAGGTTCTGTTAAGAATGAGATTTCCCAAACTTATGAATCTGATCTTTATTATCTGCTTGGCTATCACGAAGTTGATTTCCGCACCTTTGTATGCCACAACTTGCGGCGTTCCTATAAGCGCAGCCTCAAGAGATGCTGTACCTGAGTTGATTACGGCCGCTTCAGCGTGTCTTACAGCCGCATAGCTTTGCCCGAAAACTACTTTGACGTAAGATTCACGGCCTTTGACATATTCAGAATAATCTGACAAAGAACGTGATGGCGCCGCCGCTACAATGAATTGGTAATCAGAATACTGAGGAATAGTGCGCATTTTATCCGCAAATTCCATGAACACCGGCATCATCGAAGTTATTTCTCCGGTCCTGGAGCCGGCCATCAATGCGATAAAAGGCTTGTCTTCTATTCCTATGCGCTGAAAAAATTTACTCCTGGATTCCTTGAGGGCCTCCGAATTGTCGATCGCATCTATGAGAGGATTGCCTTTGTAGATGAACTCAATCCCTTTTTTCTGAAAATATGGAATCTCGAACGGGAATACTATGAACAGTTTGTCCACGTATGCCTTGAGCTTCTTGATTCTGCCTTCGCGTGATGCCCAAACTTTAGGCGCGATATAATAAAATACCTTGAATCCTTTCTTGTGGGCAAATTCCGCCACTCTGAAGTTGAATCCCGGATAGTCGATGAGAATGACGACATCTGGATTCCACGACAATATGTCAGAAAAGCAGCGCTTGAATCTGTTCATATAGGTCTTGGCCTTCAGTACGACCTGGACGAATCCTATTATGGCCGCATCCTTGTAGTCCTGGACGAGTCCTGTGCCTGACTGGTGCTCTTTGTACACTGAGTTCATCAGTTCTCCGCCCCAGAAACGTATGTCAGCATCAGGATCTTCAAGGTAGAGTCCCTTCATAAGATTTGACCCGTGCAGGTCACCCGAGGCTTCCCCGGCTATGATGTAGTATTTCATGTTATAATAACTCTTTCGGTCTTACAATCAAAAACTTGACGTTAGTCTGCATTTCGGCAACCCCGCACATTCGTGCGATTGAAGTTCAACTGGGGACCGTATTCCCCAGGCCCCTTGAGTCGCTGCGCTTCGAATATTATTATTTTAAGATTCAAATTGTTGACTCTCATTCACAATTACCGTCAGGAGTGGATTGAATCACCTCGATAATATACTGACAATGTTGTTATATATGCTAGAAATCAACGTCGAAGTTGTTGCTGACCAGTCTTTTCTGCTCATCGTAGTCCGTTGCGTCGATATTGTCGGGTACAATGCTTATGTAGCCGTCAGCCGTGAGCCAATGGTCTGCTCTTGAGTCGTTTGTAGTGCCGTCAATGAAATCGCCCACCATCATGAACAGCTTTTCGCCGTCTTCGCATTTCGCAACGGAACTTTGCCCAAGCATCTCAGGGGTGATTCCGAATTTGCTGTATGCTTCCGGATCCCATTCTTTGAATTCTCTGGTCCAATATCCGTATCCCTGGTAGCCGACACGAATTCCCTTGATGTTCGCGGCGGGAAGATTCGGGAAATTCACATTGTAGAAGATGCCTTTCTTTTCCGGCAGGTCGGACATTATCTTTTTGAATATGTCGGGGAAATATTTTTTGACTGCTGAGAAATCAGCGTCCGGGCTCATTGCTTCAAGTGAAACGCCGATTGCAGGAATCCCGTTTAGCGCAGCTTCTTCAGCGGCTCCGAGTGTTCCGGAATAGCAGGCGGCGGTGGCCGCATTTGAACCGTGATTGATTCCGCTCAATACCACGTCAGGTCTGATTGCGTATGGGCCGTTTATACCGAACTTAATGCAGCTTGCAGGTGTCGCGTCAAGGTATGACCATTTTCCCGGTTTCTCATCCGGCAATTCCTTGTATGCTATCTGTTTCAATCCCAATGAAACGGCCATGCTCATACCTGACTGATGGCGCTTTGGTGCAACGACTGTCACGTTGCCAAATTGGCACATTATTTCTGCCAGTTCGTGAATGCCTTTGGCAGTATATCCGTCGTCGTTTGTGATAAGTATATTCATAAAATAACGTGTACGACTATAATTAAACGATACAGTCCCAAGTCCTGAAAATTTTCTGGACAAAGATAGGTAAATATTCAAATTTTTGGCTAATTTTGCACCGTTTTTGTAGCGTAAGTGCCCGGAAACTTAAAGTTTGAAAATTAAAGTTTAACTTAATTATAATCTATTAACAATGGTAAAACTTGGTATTAACGGTTTTGGCCGTATCGGTCGTATGGTTTTCCGTGCAGCCGTTGAGAATTTCTCAAAGGATATTGAGGTTGTAGGTATCAACGACCTTCTCGATCCAGATTATCTTGCATATATGCTCAAATTTGACTCAGTTCACGGAGCATTCAAAGGTGAAGTTTCAGTAGAGGGCAACACTCTCGTAGTAAACGGCAAAAAGATCCGTCTTACAGCAGAAATGGATCCTGCAAACCTCAAATGGAACGAGGTTGGTGCAGACGTAGTTGTTGAGTCAACAGGTCTCTTCCTTACAGACGAGAAAGCTCGCAAGCACATCGAGGCTGGCGCAAAGAAAGTCATCATGTCAGCTCCTTCAAAGGATGCTACTCCGATGTTCGTATTCGGTGTAAACGACAAGACTTATGCAGGTCAGGACATTATCTCCAACGCTTCTTGCACAACTAACTGTCTTGCTCCTATCTCTAAGGTTCTCGACGAGAAATTCGGTATCGTACGTGGTCTTATGACAACAGTTCACGCTGCTACAGCAACTCAGAAGACTGTTGACGGTCCTTCAAAGAAGGATTGGAGAGGTGGCCGTGGTATTCTCGAGAATATCATCCCTTCTTCAACGGGTGCTGCTAAAGCCGTAGGTAAAGTTCTTCCACAGCTCAACGGCAAACTTACAGGTATGTCACTCCGTGTTCCTACATCTGACGTATCTTTCGTTGACCTTACTGTAGAGCTTGCAAAACCTACCTCTTATGAGGAGATCTGCGCAGCTATGAAAGAGGCTTCTGAGGGCGAGCTCAAGGGTATCCTCGGATACACCAACGAGGCTGTCGTTTCTACAGACTTCCGTAACGATTCTCACACCTCTATCTTCGATGAGAAAGCTGGTATCCAGCTCGATCCTACCTTCGTTAAAGTTTGCGCTTGGTACGACAACGAGTGGGGTTACTCTAACAAAGTCCTCGAGATGGCTCGTGTAATTTCTAAGTAATTTATTTAGAAAATATATCAAGGAGCTCTGCCGATTTGGTGGGGCTCTTTTTTCGTTATATGACAAGTTCTATGTAACTTTGGACAGTAAAACGAACGGCAATGAAATCCATCAAGGAACTCTACAAAATCGGTCGCGGACCATCCAGCAGTCACACTATGGGCCCTATGAGGGCTGCGCGCATTTTTCTTTCTGAACATCCTGGCGCCAGCCGCTTTCAAGTTACTTTGTATGGCAGTCTTGCGGCTACCGGCAAGGGACATATGACAGATGTCGCCATTACTGACGAACTCGAGAAGGCTGCTCCAGTGGAGATTGTATGGAAGCCTTCCGTTTTTCTCCCATTCCATCCCAATGGTATGAATTTCAAGGCTTTTGATGCTGACGGCAACGAGATTGGAGACTGGACTGTCTATAGTGTCGGAGGGGGAGCGCTGTCTGAAGGAAAGGCAAATGACAGATTTGAAACGTCCGGTAACGTGTATGATTTAGGGCGTTTGTCTGATATCCAGCATTGGTGCGAGGACAACGGAATGAATTATTGGGAGTATGTGGAGAAATGTGAAGGGCCTGAGATCTGGGATTATCTCCGAGAAATTTGGCAGGCGATGAAAAAGTCTGTCGAGAGCGGCATCGAACACGAAGGTGTGCTTCCGGGACCGCTTCATCTTGCGAGAAAGGCTCCTGCATACTATGTCAAGGCTACCGGATACAAGAAATCATTGCAGACCAGAGGCTTCGTGTATGCGTATGCACTGGCGGTAAGTGAAGAGAATGCTTCAGGAGGTCAGATAGTTACAGCACCAACCTGCGGTGCGAGCGGTGTGCTCCCCGGAGTTCTGTACCATCTGCAGAAGGGACACGAATTCAGCGATACCAAGATAATACATTCTCTCGCGACTGCCGGCATAATAGGCAATGTGGTGAAACATAATGCTTCCATATCGGGAGCGGATGTCGGATGCCAAGGCGAAGTCGGCGTTGCCTGTGCGATGGCTGCCGCTGCTGCAAGCCAGATTTTCGGGGGGACTCCTTCACAAATAGAGTATGCCGCCGAGATGGCTTTGGAACACCATTTGGG
>CAVKAQ010000021.1:0-33986 GCA_963654225.1 Butyricicoccaceae bacterium
GTTGACTTTGCGACGAACGAACATACCGCAAAGTTAGCGCGGGACACCCAAAACGGCAAATTTTTCGGGAAATCAGCATTGGAAATCAGCCGTTTACAAAATTCGCCCGCAAAAGCGCGGAAAACAGGAAAGGGGCTTGACTAATACTTTTTAGTCAGCCCCTTAATTTATTCCAAAATCGAGAGAACTACGAGCCAAATATCACAGCCCCCAACTCAGGATAATAGGTCCCGAGAGACATCTTCAAAGAGGATACAGACCTCAACGTATGAGCACTGCCGTCCGGATCATAGATCAGCATCAAATCTTTGGATTCCGTAGAGCACTTGAAAGTTTCAGAGTCAGGGTTACCTTCATCATCCACTATACTCGGAATACTTAATGTCAACGAGCCGGTTTTGCCATCATTTTCGTAAGTAAAGGTATAAGTGATTTCCACTCCAACCAGATCATTTACCTTCAGTTTGCTTATGCTCTCTTTTTGCGCATCCGTCAACTCCACATCAGGTCTCTCTGCATAGGCCTTAAATACATTCACCAACGATTCATTCGCCACAATTGCATACGTCCCTTTTCCATTTTTCCGCAGTTCAAAATAATATTGCAGTTCGGTTTCCTCATCAGATTCAGATTCAGTCAGAATCCATTTATTCTGATAAAGCGGCTTTGATGAATCGTCTTTCTTGCAGGAGCTGAACAGAGAAAGAGCTCCAAGCAGCAAAATTGTAATCGTTAGAATCTTTTTCATAATTATTGGTTGTTAAAAATTATTGTATTCGAGGCGACATTTCGCCTATCGGACTTACGCAAATCCCGTTCGCAGTTTGACAAATTTAGGATTATCCGCGATAAAATCATATATGTTTAATGAAAAATAGTCCTGAAACTATCCGCAATAAAAGTATTTATCCACCAATTCCTTAACCTTCTCAGGCTCTTTGGCGATTTCAGCAAGCAAGCCTTTGTCCTTGTATGACCTCAAAGCCTTTATTATACCGTCTATCATACGTGAAGAGAAGACATTATCCTTCTCAAAAACGGAACGGAGTCTCTCCAGCGCGTCTGCCGACTCTTCACAACTGCCCGGCAATTCATCGAAATCCTTTGACCCTTTGGTGTGAATATTGAGTCCGGCGTAGGTCCTCTTGGCAAGAGCCAAAGCTTCTTCCACAGACATTTCCAGACCATATTTGCAGGCCGTGCAAAGTCCGGCCATAAGCTGATATATGTCTGCGGAACTGTCAGGAGAACGCATCTCCACTGTCTGTTTCGTGGAGGCGTCGGAAACGATATACGCATCCGAGAGCCGATATGTATTCTCTATCGGATTCGCATCCGCGCACATATCGCTGTCTGTTGACCACCCGAGAGGAACACGCACCAGAGCGGAACGGTTGCAGTCACCCCAGCAAATATTCGTAGGCGCTTCCTGATGAGGCACAAGCCTGAAATATGACGTAGGATTCTTATTGCCGAAAGCCGTTATAGCAGGAGCCAGAGTCATCATTCCCGCTATCGCCCTATGCGCGATGTCAGACAGGTGTCCATCCTCAATCATACAGCTGTGTCCGTTTTTCATCATACGCATATGTATGTGCATTCCGGACCCGGCCTCCCCTACTATTATCTTAGGAGCGAAAGTCACGTCAAGCCCATATTCATAGCCTAGCGTGCGTATAACCCACTTGGCCAGCAATATCTGGTCCGCGGCAGTCTCTATCGGGCAAGGCAGGAACTCAATCTCGTTCTGCTCATAGGTTTTGCCGTCGCGAGTGAAATTACCCACCTCGCTGTGACCATATTTTATATTGCCGCCTGTCTGAGCGATATATGACATACATTCCGTTCTGAATTCATTCAGTTTCGCGAACGGGCCTGATTCGTGATACCCTTTCTGGTCTGTGCCCGGGAACAGTTCATCTTCTTCCGTTATGACGTAATATTCGAGCTCGCCCATAGCATCGAACGTCATTCCCGTACTGCGCCGGAACTCTTTTGCAGCCTTGAGCACTGTCAGATAAGGATCACATTCGAAAGGCTTTCCGTCTTTGTCATAGAAACTGCACAACAGGTCCAGCGTAGGAATTTCCGCAAACGGATCTACAAATGCGGTCCGGAATCGCGGAATCACATACAGGTCACTGCTGCCGGCTTCCACGAAAGAAGGAAACAGGCTGGAGCCGTCCACACGCTCTCCCTGACTGAGAATAGTCTCAAGATATTCCTGGCTGTTTATAATGAAATTAAGGGTCTTGACTCGCCCATCCTCGGCAGGGTACATAAAATTGACCATTTTGATGCCGAAGGAGCGGATAAACTCCACAATGTCTGCTTTTGTAAAATATTCCGGACTTTTCCGGAGATGGGTCGCAACTATATTTGGCGACAGTTCAAGTTTCTTATCTGTCATTTCGATGTTGGTTTCAGCGCGGTCCGAATGTTTATTTGATTCGGCCACATCAGTGTTATTCTATTGCGGTAAAAATAGGAAAAAGATTTCAATTTCCGAAAGGGGCAGGTATCTACCTGTAAATCAAATCGAAAAGATGATGCAGAGGGGTAGGATCTCCTGATGACAGGAGTTCGACTGACGGAACCGCACATTCTCCTTTTTCTGACCTTGCCGATTTATTGGACCCGCAGGACGGACAACCGGCGCAAGAATCTGCCAGACCTTCTTCCTCCATAACGCGCACCAACTGCTTCGCAACTGCAGGTGCAGGATCTATGAACCGGATTTCAGGGCCGGCAATCTTCTCCATTGTTTCCAGGAGAAACGGATAATGAGTGCAGCCGAGGACTATGACATCCGCACCTTCATTCAGCAAAGGTCTCAGACTGGCCGCAACTATGGACTCCGCCTCCACGCCTGCGAGTTTGCCGGATTCCACCAATTCGACGAAACCTTTGCCTACGTGCTCGACGACTTTCACATTATCGTCAACAGATTCTTTGGTCTTGAGATACTTGGAGCCTTTCAATGTTCCAGCAGTAGCCAGAACGCCTATCACACCAGTCTTTGTACCGAGCGCCGCCGGCTTCACCGCAGGTTCCATTCCGATGAACCGGATATGGTCGTGCCTTCCTGAAGTCAGTTCCAGAACTCTTTCCCTGACTGTTTCAGATGAGACGTCCGAATATTCGGCACGCAGCATCGATATTGCTGCCGCTGTCGCCGTATTGCAGGCCACAACGATAATATCCGCACCCTTATGCAACAATGTCCCGGTTATCTCACGCGCACGCGCCTGGATATATTCCTGAGACTTTTCGCCATAAGGGCAATGGGCATTGTCCGAATAATACACATACTCGTCATCAGGAAGAAGACGGGTTATCTCCCTCAGGACAGACAACCCGCCTTCACCGGAATCAAAGACTCCTATCTTGCACATTATCAATAGATATTATAGGTCTGCGCCAAAGTGCCGTACATCTGGCCGAGCACTTCGAGATAAGGAGTTCCTTCGATAAGAGTAAGCCTGTAAACGGTATCGTCAACTCGGTAATATTCAACTCCGTTGAGAGTCAAAGTGCCGTAATCGTCCGGAAGGCTCTGGACCAGAGCGCCTGCAGGAGGAACGATTGTCTGATATTGGCCGTTGGAGTTTATGATATAGAAAATACCGTCCTGATAGTAATAATTCCTTGCAGCATAGGCATAACTCTGTACGAGTCCCAGACGGTTCGCAATCTCATAAGAAGAGAGAGCCGCATTGGGATTCAATGCGATAGCCTTGTTCTGAGCCATTATCGTAGCATTGTTCTGCGCTATGATTCTGTTCTGCTGGTCGATATATCTGTTATTCTCGTCAATTGTACTGTACTGACGATAGACGTTGGAATAATATCCGAATGTAACGGCCGAAAATGCCAATTCAGCGGCTGCGGCTGTTATCGTGATGCCGAACGGAGGACGGCATACGATGTAATGTCCGCCGTAAGGTCTGTAATAGACATCGTTGTAAATGTAATAATCAACGCCGAAATATCTCTCGATACGATATTTAGGAGGGAGTACCTCGACTCTGTATCCGAAGTAATGCGGGTCTTTATGCGCATAGAAATGTCCCGGACGGTCATAAGGCATATAATCTCTGTCGCGAGGCGGGATTCTCTGGACATTGTGGTCCTCAATCCTGAAATCCTGGGAATTGTCCATTCTGGAAGAATTGTTCCCGGAATTTCCGCGATAGTTGCTTCCTGATTCAGTACGCATCTGGCTTGTCACGGTGCCGAGACCGCTCTTGGTCACATTCGAATTGCGGCGAATGCTGGATGTCGAGCCTGAATTCTGACGCACCTGTCCGGAGTTGTCAGAGGTCTGTTTTGTCGTAGTAGTACCGCTCTGGGTTGTAGTTCCGGAAGATTGTCTAACACTTGACGACGTGCCGGATGAACGGCGAACTGAGGTTGTACCGCTGTTCTGACTGGTCCTGGTCGATGTCGTACCGCTCTGTGTAGT
This sequence comes from Butyricicoccaceae bacterium, assembly GCA_963654225.1. Lineage (GTDB taxonomy): Bacteria > Bacteroidota > Bacteroidia > Bacteroidales > UBA932 > Cryptobacteroides. The sequence continues at coordinate 4,466 of CAVKAQ010000021.1, forward strand.
GGTCCCGGATGACTGACGTACTGTTGACGATGTGCCTGACGAACGGCGAACCGAGGTTGTACCGCTGTTCTGGCGTGTCTGGGTCGAGGTCGTTCCGCTCTGGGTGGTTGTTCCTGTGCTCTGACGGACTGTCGATGACGTGCCGGATGAACGGCGAACCGAAGTTGTACCGCTATTCTGACGTGTCTGAGTTGAAGTCGTTCCGCTCTGGGTGGTCGTTCCGGATGACTGTCGGTTCGTGGACGTCGTTGAACGAACCTGAGTGCCGCTCGAGCGGGTCTGCGATGAAGATGTCCTTGCCTGTGAAGAAGACGAAGACGATCTTGTCGCAGATGAAGAAGAACGCGTCTGAGATGACGAAGAACGTGTCTGCGTATTGGAAGACCTGCTCTGTGAAGAATTGGAGTTTCCGTTATTGGTAGTGGTCCTGCGCTGAGTGGTCGTAGTTGTAGTACGCCTTGTCTGAGCGATCATATAATCAGGACCGGCAAGCATTGCAAACGCAGCCAGCGAAGCCAATGCGAGATTGCGAATTTCTTTCATAATGTTCATTCTTTATGATTCCCGGGCGCATGCGCGCCTGCAGAATCCAGGTTAATCGTATAGGTAATACCTCTTTGAGAGCGTCTTGAAAGACGACACATCCTTGTTCCAATAATCAATGATGTCCTCGACCTCAAGACGCTTTGAAAACGTTTTTCTTACATAATCCGTACCACAGACCTTGTCGAACATACCCATCCTGGACTGAGCCATCTCGAAAGGATTCCTGTCAGGATAAAGTCTGTGAAGCGCCTGCATTACATAAAATTGAGTCAGCGAGACTGTAGCTGCCTCATAATCCGTGTAGTGAAACTGCACTCCGTGTATGAGTTTGCCCTGGCTGCTACCGGCGATAGGTTTGTAGTGGATTGTCCTGAACGCGACACCCGGAAGATTGTAGCTGTCAAGCTCTTCCTTGAGTTTGTCGGCGTCAATCCATTGCGCGGCGAAGGTCTCGAAAGGAAGAGTATATCCGACTCCCACATTGAGATAGCCGTACAATTCTCCGGAGATTCCGGAAGACGGATAGTCGATGGCAGTCTGAGGATATGGAATATTCGGTGACGGAAGCACCCACGGCAATCCGGTCTCCACATAAGTCATATCGCGATGCCATCCGTCCATAGGAATCACGCTGAGCTTGCATTTCAGCGGAGAGTCATAGCCTTTCTGGCCTCTGTTCATCCCCTCCTCATTGATCATAATCGCCAACTCACCTACCGTAAGCCCATAGACATACGGAATCTCGAACTCGCTGACGAAAGAGAAGAATCCGGGTTCAACATTGCAACCCTCCACTTTGTTGCCGCCCAGAGGGTTCGGGCGATCAAGCACCATCACTTCGATGCCCTTTTTCGCGCACGCACGCATAACCAGCCCCAACGTACTGATGAAAGTATATGAGCGTGTTCCGACATCCTGGATGTCATAGACCATAATGTCAATGCCGTCCAGCATCTCCTGCGAGGGTTCTCTGTATTTTCCGTAGATGGAATAAACTTTTATGCCTGTCAGTTGATCAATGGAATCATCCACAGAATCACCGGCATAGGCATCACCGCGAACTCCGTGCTCAGGACCGAAAAGGGCTACAAGATTCACGTCCTCCGCCTCGTTCAGGATGTCAATCGTGGAACGCAGGTTCCTGTCCACTCCGCTCGGATTGGTCACAAGTCCCACTCTCTTTCCTTTAAGCCCTTCAAAACCACGGCTTTCCAGCACTTCTATGCCTACCCTGACATTGACCTGCTGACTTGCCGACATACTTAACGGCAAGACGAGCGAAAAGAGACAAATGCAAAACGCGAACTTGACTTTAAGCATCTTCAGCATTGATTATTTCTCGATTGAAGCAATCTTTCCGGCGAAAAGAATGCTGTTGGTCTCTGCATTGAAAATAGCGAACACGAACGGTCTTTCCACATTCATAATGAACGGTCTCGGTTCCGGAGCCACTGATGTCAGCCTCATACCGATTGACGTAACTGCGGCAGCCTCTGCGCCTTCTTCATTGACCTCGATAAAGCATTTCTGCTTAACCTCATCCACAGCGACACCGTAGCCCGTCATAGCGGAGAAATCAGCACCGTCAGAAAAGGCCTGCTTCATTCCAAGAGACTGAAGGATATTATTGAGAATCAGAGTCGTATTGACCTTAAATTTAGGCATCGACAATGCGACCTGACGATACTCGGCACCGGATATTGACTCTGCAAACTTCGACGCACTGAGAGATGATACAAGTTTCTGAATATCAGCACCTTCATCAGGAAGGCAAATAGCCATCTGCCATTCACCTGACTTGTATGGAAGCACCACGAAACGGCAGTTTTCGGCAGTACCGCAACAGAGTTCTTTCTTAAGGTGCATAAAATCCACAGTCTGATCGCCTGACGGACTATGGAACACGGCCTTTGACGTAGTTCTCTTGTCAAACTGATATTCCCACGGCGCCTTGAAATACAATGCGTTGAGAATGAACATCACCATATCAGGGCCAATCTGGTCAATTATTTCAGGTATCTTTTTGGCAGTATTGTCCGAGCACCATTTGTTGATTTCCTTGACTGTGGACGGGCTTGAGAAATCGCGCTCACATACCTTGGCGGCATACGGGCCTTCGATTACGGACCTGAATGCCTGAAGAATAGTGTATCCGGATTTCAGCCATATTGAATTTGCGCTTGAGATGGTGCAGTCGTCAGTGGATTTCAGCACGTCCGACTTGTATGACGAGCCTCTCAATGCAGACTCAATCTCTGATTTTGTCTGCCCCGCAGCGCCCTCTGACAACATTGACAATGCCATTCCGGCACTGTACGGAGAGATTACGACATTCGCGGATTCATTTGAAGAAGCCACTGCCGCATTGAACAGGGAGATTCCGAAAGCCAGTTTTCCGTTTTCTTCAGCGGCAGCGGAAACCGGAGCTGATGTGGATGCGGATACATTTTCCATTGTATTGGTCATATTATCTGACGATGCATTATTTGCAGTCGTTCTCCGCTGTGTTCCGCAAGAGACCACAGACAGAATTGCGAGAGTAAAAATGATGTGTTTCATATATTCGAGAATTTATAGTTCGTAGAGTTATTTGTTGCGGGAAGTCTTCCCATATTCAGGATCAACCTTAATGAGTTTGGTAACAATGACTGTGCCCAGGCAGCAGGCCATAACCATCCAGAAGAAGCATTCGTAGCCCATCCATTCCTGAAGATAACCGGCAAAAGCGCCTGGAATCATCATACTCAATGCCATAAAGGCTGTGCATATCGCATAGTGGGATGTCTTGAATTCACCTTCCGAAAAATACATCATAAAGAGCATATATGCGGTAAAACCGAAACCATAGCCGAACTGCTCCACCGCAACGCAAGTCCCCACAATTGCAAGGTTATGCGGCTGAGCCATACTTAGATACACGAATGTAAGGCAAGGCAGCGTGATGCAGGCCACCATCGGCCACAAAGATTTCTTCAGGCCGAGACGCGATGCCATCATTCCGCCGAGAATACCGCCGACCGTCAGCGCGGCGACTCCGATTGTTCCGTAAACAATGCCTACAGCCGATGTGGAAAGGCCAAGACCGCCGTTTTCCGGAGATGAAAGAAGGAACGGGTTGACCATCTTCAGAAGGAATGCTTCCGGCAGGCGGTACACCAGCATAAACGCAATGGCAATCCACACGCCAGGCTTCTTGAAGAATGACACGAACGCGTTGGCGAATTCACCTGACGACGATGCCTGCCTGTCGGACACGACAGGACGGTCACTCTGCGGACGTGGCATAGAGAACGTGTGATAAATCGTGATTATGGAGAATATCACGGCTGTGACGCCCAATGTAACAGACCAAGCCAACGGTATATTTCCGGTACGCTGCTCCAGCACGCCGGCGATTACGACCAGCACGCCCTGCCCGAAAATGGAGGACAGGCGGTAGAATGTGCTCCTGATGCCGACGAAGAAGGACTGCTGACCATGGTCGAGCGCAATCATATAGAACCCGTCCGCCGAAATATCGTGCGTCGCGGAAGCGAATGCCGTGACTACAAACAGGAGCAACGTGAATATGAATAATGACATAGGTGTCTGCACCGAAGAAATCATATTCGCGTCAGGATGCGGAATAGTCAGAGCTAGAAGCACAAATGCCACTGACATAATCGCCTGCATCGTCAGAATCCACCATCTCTTTGTCCTGAATATGTCCACAATGGGACTCCAAAGCGGTTTCAATGTCCACGGAAGATACAGCAGACTGGTAAACAGAGCCATTTCCCCGTTAGGAACGCCCATTTTCGTAAACATCGTCACGGAAATGTTGTTCACCACGAAATATGGCAGTCCCTCAGCGAAATATAGCGTCGGAATCCACCACCACGGGGATTTGAATAATTCTGAACGGTTCATCTTTTTGTCGTCTGTTTATATACGTTGCACTCGCTTCCCGGATAGTAATGTGCAAGGATTTCCCGATAAGAATAGCCCTTGCAGGACATTACGGCCGCGCCTATCTGGCAGAGACCAACTCCGTGCCCCCATCCTGCTCCTTTCAATACGATAACGTCATCTGCCTCCGAAACGGAAGACTTCTCCACCTGCACTGTAAAGGCGGAACTCCTGAGATGCGACTCGGAAAGGAATTTTCTGATTACCAGTTCCTTGCCTATCACCATAGACAACTTGGTGCCAACTATGGAGAGCAGTTTAATCCTGCCGGAAGCTCCCCTCTCCAAAGGCTTTATATCCTTGAGCAGTCCGATATCGTGGCCGGACCGTCTTGAAATCAAATCTGACAATTCACGCCTAGAATAGCGCACCTGCCACCTGAAAAAGTCCTCAGTTTCAAGGTCATAGTCATTCAAGACCTGTGAAAGGATTGACTTGTCTGACGTATTGCAGAAAATTTCAGGATTTTCCGAAGCACCGCCAAGTATCCATTCCTCAGCATTTTTCTCATCCGAGAGGTCGTTTACAGCCAATTTGCCGTCCGGAGCATCTGGGACCGCTTCGAGATATGGAAAGTCAGCGTCCGCCCAGCAGGTGCTGAAATGCTCCATCATTCCTCCGCAGCATTTGGAGAATCGGGCGTCACAGATTTTTCCGTCATAGGTCAGCACCTCGCCCCAAGTCTGGTCTATAGCCTTGCGGACATTCTCGCCGACAGCCATCGTAAGTCCCTCATAGCGCTGGCAGTGGTCATCCGCGCACACGTCGAAAAGTTTATGGTCCTCTCTGTCATACCAGCGGACGAAATGCCAGACCCCATTGTCCATATAGTCCTCCTTGACAGAAGAATAGCCCTTCGTGTCCGCATTTCGCCGCGACTGAATCTGAGTCAACAGCCATGAGCGGGATATTACCGCGTGAGCCTTGAGAAATTCGAGCGAAGCGGATGACTTCATCTCGGACGATATGACGCTGAGCAGATAATCCTCAACACCTATAACATTGACAGCCACCACATTGTCGCCGTCAACTATAAATTTCAGCGAGCCTGCGAACTTCTGGTCGAACTTGCGTTCCCAATGGAATCCGATGCCTATTGTAACACCATAAAGTATGAATGTCGGCTCGGCAAACATTGACGACACCGTCTGCGCATCGAATATAAGTTCGTCGAAAAGCACCCCGTTGTATGAGATATGCCCGTTTTCGTACGACACTTTCTGTTTGCCTGCGCCGTCTGAGATAATCTCGAACTCGATTTCCTTGCCGGACATTATGCCGACCTGGACCTCCTGCTGCGAGCGGGTGACTTTCCATATTATATCGCGTTCCGTTTCCGCACTCACGGACACCTCCGAAAGCATTTCGCACAAGAGTTTTTCGTCCAGTTTCGCATAGTCCGATGCCTCCGGGACGATGAAAAGCCCTGCCATATCGGCACATCCCGGGCTCATTGTCAGATGATCTGCGCCTTCCGAGAAATAGTGGTGGGAACGATGCTTGTCCCTGGCCAGAAGTATTGCGCGATATTCCCCGAAACGGCCGTGCGATATGCCGGACAGTTTCTGCGAAGGCTTGACCTTGTACCAGGCGAGAAGATTGAACATCGGCTCGGTCTCGTCGGCTCTCTGCGGCAGGCAGTCAAGCAGCCGATAAAAGAGCTTTGCCATTGACTTTGAGGTGCTGGCGGTCAGCACGAATACCCCACGTGTGAATTTGTCGTAATGGTACAGTTTCGCATCCTGGACTGACGCCAGATAAGAAAATCCATCAGGCGTGACGCCGTCAGATGCCAGGTTGTCCAACTTTCCGTCGACATCCGCTTCCAAAGGCATAATCCCGCGCGGGGCTGCCTGGAAATGGAAATGGTCAGGAGCCGAAGCGCCGCACTTCGGTCCGTTATAGAAGAATGTGAATGCGGGATGATGCCTTGTCAGATCAGTCAGGTCGGTCATTCTGTGCCATATCGACTGCGGAGAGTGAGTGTCACGCGCTATGACAAGATGCTCAGGAAAAATCGGATACGGATTGACAAGAATATCATATATGCGGCCCTTGCGGCCCTCGAATTTCAGCGAACGCTGCTCTGCCGGCCTGTTGTCCGAGCACAGAAAACATTTTCTTGCCAGAATCGAGGATTTGTCAACTTTGGCCGCTGAAGATCTGATTCGCGCAGGGTTGTGCTGCAGTTTCACTTCCAGACCGCCCACAGTCAAAGTCCGGGTCTCGGCATTCTTGAGCGACCGGAAATTCGCGGCCGCCATAGGCCATACCGAAAGCTGGTCGTGGACAAATTTATCTATAAGCGGATCTGTCATTTTTTCAAATTTGATGATATTCGGGCTTCAAGTTCCCAAGTACGCACACTGTCCTTATAATAATTGTTGGCGTTGACCCTGGTTATATCCAGTGCCGCATCAGAATTTCCCTCCCAGCGGCGGCAACAATAAACAGGCTCGTATATTCTGCCGATTTTGTATTCTCTGCTGATACGCAAGCCCACGGCATAATCTTCTCCATAACTTACGTTAGGGAAATTTATTTTGCGCAAAAGCGGGACACAAAATGCTCTGGGCGCGCCAAGTCCATTGATTCTCAAGGCGTTGTTCTTACCGTTAGCATCTGTCCATTCTCTATGGTCAATCACTCCCGGAGGCAGAAGATTCATATTGAAATCGGTCATTTCGTATGAACCTATCACCATCGCGCATTTTTCACTGCGGAACACATCCACGACTTTCTGCAGCGTAGTGCCGTCCTTGTAAACGTCATCACTGTCTAGCTGGACCGCATACAGGCCGCAACGCTCATCGTGCACTGCCAAGTTCCAGCATCCGCCTATGCCGAGGTCATCCCGTTCGGGTACGATTACGACAAGTCTCGAGTCATCAATTTCTTCCAGAACCTTTGAAGTGCCGTCTGAAGAATGGTTGTCCACAACTATGACATTATATTCAAAGTCACATACTTGCGACAATGCGCTCTGCACGGCATCCTTCACTGTTCGCACCCTGTTGAATACCGGTATTATGACTGAAGCCAGCACTCCGTGAGCATCTGAAGGGTTCACTTCCACCGATTTCGACTCCGGAGGGAGAAATGCGCCTATACGTTTGAGATGCGCCGTGCATATCTTTTCCATTTCGATCTGAACCTCACGGTTACGCGGATTCACATAATCGAACTGTTTTTCACCGGATTTTCTGATGTCCGTTTCTTCTTCCGTATAAAGAAATTCGCTGATATGCACGATATTACGCATACGGAGACGCAAGTCATACATCGCTCCGAACGAGTAATCGGCATCCAACCCGGAAACAGCTTTCTTGAAGGCATCCGAGCGGAACACCTGCACAGGCCCGAAATCGAAATCATCTCTGAGAGCACCTGCCTGACAGTCTATTGCCGGATGTTTAAGCCTCTGTCCGTCAACCAATTCGTAATGGTCGGAATAAAGCATATCCGCACCGGTATATTCAGCGACCTCGGCAAAACGCTCAAGAGCCAGATACCCGAGAGAACACTCGAACGGCTTAGTATTTATCAATATGAAATCTTCCGTCAACGCAGACGACACTTTGCGTAGGTCATCTGTACTTCTTACCGGAACGCCTGAAAGGACCTTGAAACTTGCCATATCCTATAAAAGTGCTTCCAACGATTTTCTGATTTTTCTGAATTCACCCTCAAAATTCGGAGTGAACACGGACTTGCCCATATTCTCCTCTATCTCTTCCATTGACCAATATCGCCCCTCAGACACTTCATCGAGATCAGGCTGCGGAGAGAAATTGCCGACTGCGGCAAATATGCTCACCAACTCACGTTCCGCACTGCTCTGAAACACATAGTTGCCGAGATATATCGGATTGTATTCCGTAAACTTGAGTTCTTCTCCGGATTCGCGGAACAAAGCCTCCCTGATATACTCTCCATACGCCACATGTCCGCCTACAGCCGTATCCCAATATCCAGGAAGAAGGTCCTTGTGCATAGACCTTTTCTGCAGATACAGTTGGTCATATCTGTTGAGTATGTGCAGGTGGACCACAGGATGCAGGAGCATAGAGCCATTGTGGCAATCCGCGCGGGAAGCCCTGGCATAAACCACTCCGTTCTCACGTATTATCGGCAGCATCTCAACATTGCCGCTAGGTGCACTGTCATTCCCGGCCGCTGTCGGTTTAGGCAGGACCGGAACAGATAACCCCGGATATATCAGTTCAAGCATTTCAGGCACATTAAATCATCGGCAAACTCCGGACGTGGAACCGGCTTGAAATTCAGTTACCGATTCCGGTCGAAGACATTTACAATGTAAACAATATTATAAGCTGTGCCATCAGCACTCGCATAAACATTGTCAAAGGATATACTGTAGCGTAGCTAATTGACGGATAATCTGTTCCATAGACTTCCTGGGAGAAGGCAAGCACAGGAGGATTGGTAGTACCGCCGGAAACAAGACCGCAGAGCTGGTAGAAATTAAGTTTGAACACCAGACGGCCCAGCAGCATAACGCAGATTATCGGAACCAGTGTTATGAGCGCACCGTACAATATCCACCAGTAACCGCCGTTGACGATGGAACTTACGAAGTTCTCACCTGCACCCAAACCGACAGACGCAAGGAAGAATGAGATACCGATCTCACGGATCATCATATTGGCACTCAATGTAGTATAAGTGGTGATCTTCCATTTTGGTCCGAAATAGCCGAGGATGATGGCCATAATGAGCGGACCGCCTGCGAGACCGAGCTTGATAGGCTGCGGGATTCCAGGGAACTTGATTGGAAGGCTTCCCAGAATGACTCCGGCTACGATTCCGAAGAAGATAGGTATCAAATTAGGGTGGCTAAGACTGGCTGCCTTGTTACCGAATAATCCTGCTACTTTGTCCATAGCCTCTTCAGGTCCTACGACAAGAAGGCTGTCACCTACGTGCAGGTACAAATCCGGACGAGCGACCAGTTCTACACCTGAGCGGAACACACGCGTTACGGAAACACCATAGATTGAGCGCACATTGAGGTCTCTCAGGCTGCGTCCTGTGATGGAAGACTTCGTGACGGTGATTTTCTTCGCCACCATATGGCTTTCCGGTTTGTCCCACTCTTTGAACGACATCTCGATTTCTTCACCGAACAATATCTTTGCGAGGTCCTCATCATCGTGAGATGTGATTACGAGCAGCTTGTCATTTTCCTGAAGAACAGTATCTGAACCGGGCACGCAAAGTTCGCCGTTTCTTGAAATTCTGGAAATCACGAACTTATCTCCATTATCCCTAGTCACTTCTACAATCTTTCTTCCGAACAATGCAGGATTCTTGACGATATAGCTTGCACGGATGGCTCCGGTTCCGAGACGTCCTTCGTTGTCGAGTTCCTCTTTCTCCTTGTTGAGGTCAATCTTGAATATGGCTTTGAACGCCATAAGCAGAATGATTACGCCAAGCACACCGATAGGATATGAAACTGCGTACGCCGAAGCTATGCCTGAAGTTGCGGCCGACGCTTCCTCCTGGGATGAACCGCTTGCCAGCATCGCATCTGACAGGGTCTGCTGCGCTGCACCGAGACCCGGAGTATTGGTTACGGCACCTGACATAACACCTGTCATAGTGTGAAGATCTTCCCCTGTCACCAGATGAATCAGATAGGTCATCAGAACCGCGAGCATCACAAGTGCCACGGCAAGCATATTCATCGTAAGACCGCCCTTTCTGAAAGAATGGAAGAATCCCGGGCCGACCTGAAGACCGATACTGAACACGAACAGGATAAGTCCGAAGTCCTTCATAAACGAAAGGATATGCGGATCACACCTGAGTCCGAAATGACTGAGAAGAATGCCGACGAAAAGGATCCAGGTCGAACCTATCGATATTCCTTTGAATTTAAACCTGCTGAGGTATAGACCAACCGCAATCACTGTCGCAAGCAACAGAATCGTGTGGGCTATACCAGTCCCGAAGAATAACTCTCTCATAGACTTTTATAAATTAATTTTAACACAAAATACTGATTTACCGTCCGATTTGCCGTCTATAAAATAGGTTACGGCACCTGACTCGGACACCTGGCGGACTTTTTCCAGGACAATTTCCTCTCCCGCGTGGGTCTCGTGGTTGAACGTAATGGTCACATTCTTAACCGAGTTGGCTTTAAGCTCCTCAAAGTCAATACAATCCATCGCCCATACGAAATACCTGGCGTTGTTGGTATGTCCAAGAAGATCTATATCCGAGTATTCCACCTTGTGAACTCCGACTATTTCAGGCTCTACGCCTCTCGGGAGCATCACCTTGTCAGCAGGTTTCTCTATTGCCGAGACCTTGCACATTGAATCCGGTGGAACCATCTCGAAAATGCCGGCGTCACGGCACATTGTCCTGTTCACGACATCCAGCACAAGCCAGGAACTCGTAGCCTTGACCATTGTCGCTCCTTCTGCATTCTTCAGTTCGAAATCTCTTAGGAAGAATGGCCCATAAGCCCCTTTATGCCAAGTAGCCAGCGTAATGATGTCACGCCATACAGGATACTGGCTGAACTCGAAGTACATTCTGGAAAGCACCCAGGCCGTTCCCTTCTCTTGAAGGGCGTCATAGCCGAAGCCTATAGCCGTAGCAGCCTGATATGCAATCTCTTGAGCGAGATCCATAAAGGCGGCAGGCTTCAATTTTTTATCTGAATCAACGTCATAACAGGGAATTTCCGTGCTGATGACATATTTATTTTCCGCGTTATATTTACCGTTCATCGTATGATTTTCAACAATCTTGCAAAATTACAAATCTAATCCGACTTATTCAACAAAGCGAAACGGGCCGCCAGACTGCGCACTGAATTTCGTCAGACATAAATCAGCACTTCTTTCTGTGTTCTGGAAGTGACATTAGGTTGCATTTTGCACGCAAAATAAAGGCACGAAATGTGTAATTCTTCCGCATCGAAATTTTCACTTTATCTTTGCACACGAATTTAACACACAGTACAGTTTATGGAATATTTTGTAAAAACATTCGAGAAGACTTTGCACAGATGCTGGGAAAAGCCGGCTCTGGACGAATATAGATCATCATCTGAGACTTACGGCAAACTCGCCGTCGATATAGAAACAATCCAATTGTATTTCAAGGCCGCAGGTCTGAAATATGGGGATAAGATCGCGATAAATGCACGAAGCAGTGCTAATTGGATCAAGACATTCATGGCGGCCATTTCAGGAGGCTATGTGGCAGTCGAGCTGTTCAACGGCTACACCGCGAAGGACACCCAGGCGCTTGTGGACCACTCAGACAGCCGGATTCTGTTCACCGAGAAGGCCATCTACAAGGATATGGATTTCGAGGCTATGCCTAAACTCCTCGGCGTGATAGACCTGAAAAGCGGCGCTCTGCTGGACTCAAGAGGCGATTTCGCCAACATATATGCCCAGCGCGACCAGTATTTCGTACAGGCGCACCCGACCGGACTGCAGCCGGGCGACATCCACTATTGCGACCGGCCGATGGACGAGATGTGCGCGATAATGTACACATCAGGCTCCACAGGATTCCCTAAGGGCGTAATGCTGACAGTCAGGAATTTCAGCGCCAACATCGATATGATTCCTAATCACTGCCCTTATCACGAGGGGGACAATTATGTCAGCGTGCTTCCGTATGCTCATATTTTCGGACTCACTTTCGATGCGATAGCACCTCTGTGCTACGGAATGCACCTTGTCGTGCTGTTCGTTCCTCCGGTGCCATCCAATCTCAAGCCTGCGCTCAGGGAATTCAAACCGAAGGTGTTCTTTGCAGTGCCGCTGATTCTCCGCAAGATGATTGACGACACAATCGGAGAGTTCATAAACAGCAAGACCGGCAAGGCGAAACTTGAGAATTACGAGGAGAATCCTGACTTCTGCAATGCCCTCAGAATTATATTTATGGAAGGTATGGGCGGAAATATCGAGGAGTTCGTGACAGGCGGCGCCGCCATTCCGGACAAAATCGAGCAGCTTCTTGCCGTCAAGCTCAAGACTCCGTTCGTGACAGGTTATGGAATGACGGAGTGCGCTCCGCTTCTGAGCATCGGACATCTCGGACATTACAAGCTCAAATCTGTCGGAGAATATGTCAGCGAGCACGTTGACGTGAAGATTGATTCTGCCGACCCTCACAATGTAGCCGGAGAGTTGCTTGTAAAGGGCGATGTGGTATTCACCGGATATTACAAGAACGAGGAAGCGACCAAGTCCGTGTTCACCGATGACGGTTGGTTCCATACGGGAGACCTCGGGACAATCGACAGGGACGGCACCCTGTTCCTTGTAGGAAGGTGCAAGAGTATGCTTCTCTCATCTAACGGACAAAATATCTATCCTGAGGAGATCGAGGTTGTGCTGAACAATATGCCGTTCGTGGCCGAATCTCTGGTGGTCAGCCGCAATGAAAAGCTTGTCGCTATCATCGTGCCGGACCAGAATGCGCTTGCAGATGCCGGAACGGATGCCGAAAGCCTCACGCAGATAATGGATGCCAATCTTGTCGGGCTCAATAAAATCATCCCTGCATATTCAGCAGTCTCATCTTACGAACTGCATTACGAACCGTTCGACAAGACGCCAAAGGGAAGCATCAAGAGATTCAGATACCAGTAGAGGTATCTGAATCTCTTGAAACTATCTCGCACATTCGTGCGATTGAAGTTTTACTGGGGACCGTATTCCCCAGACCCCTTGGGTCGCTTTGCTCCGAGATAAGTTACCGGCAATCGAGGCTGACGCAAGCTAGGAGTATCTCGTATCAGTAGAGGTATCTGAATCTCTTGAAAGAGACTATCGCGCACCTCCGGTGCGATTGAAGTTTTACTGGGGACCGTATTCCCCAGACCCCTTGGGTCGCTTTGCTCCGAGATAAGTTACCGGCAACCGAGGCTGACGCAAGCTAGGAGTATCTCGTACCCCCTTGCAGTTCTGCACAGGCGAAGACCACATATAAAGAAAGCGACCAATAATCACTTATTAGTCGCTTCCCATTTCTTGGAGAAATTGTGTTTAGTCTGAGGTTAGAATCTTGACTTGCTTTATTACTTATTTAACTGTAATCACTGTTCTGAGATAACGTGTCAACTCAGGGAAGCCGTTATCTGTTGCCTGCAGCACGAGATGTATCGTCTGTCCCGGCTGCGCATCTGCAGGCACCGTAAATACCGCCTGCGCTACTGACGGGTCCTCAACTGTCACGTCACCCTTATATGTTCCGACAGGGAAAACCCACCATTTGAGTTTCACGTCATTTCCGTCAGGATCAGACACTCTCGCATTGATTTTCACCTTCTCGCCAGCTTTTGCCGTTATGTCAAACGGGCCTTTCACGACAGGGAAATGATTTGCGTCGGCATATTCCGGAGTCACAGACCACTTCATCCTTGCCACGAACTGGTTCATACGCTCAGGATAGAAGTTAGGGAACACCGGATTCTCGTCAGGTTTGCCGGCATTTCTGTACATTGCAAGCAGTTCTGCCAATCCTGTAGTGTCCTGCTTCTCGCCTGAAGACTTCTTTGCCTGTGCATTTATGTTCGTACCCATATAGGTATATTTTCTGTCAGGAGACCCGAGTTCACGCCTTCCGGACCAACCGCCCCAAGTGTCGTCCTCCCAAGCACGGAGACCGTTGTCGATGAGGTTGAAATAGCAACCGCTGTCACCGTCACCATACCAAGTGCCTTTAGGCTGAATCGGACGCCAGATGATGTATCCCTGCTTCTGCAGTTCTTCCTTTGTAAACTCGCCAGAAGGTCCGATAAAGTCGGTCTTGTCTCCCTCAACCATCTGCTTACCGTCTCCCCAAGTTCTCACAAGAGCACCGAGAGGACCGATCGTGATATTGGCTGCAGTATATTCCGGACTTGTCTGATAATCATATACGGAATTATCATAATTGCTCATCTTGCCATTGTTGGTCATAATCGGAATGTCAGGCCATTCGATAGCGATGTAATTCACATAGCAACCGTCCTGGTCACCTGAGAAGCAAAGGACAAGTTTATCGCAAATCTTCTTATAGAGAGCATCCCATCCGTCTTTACCCTTATTCTGTTCTGCGATGGACTTGAGAGCCCTTGCAATGGATGAACTTCCGCCCCAGGCCTGGCAGTAAACCTTACCCGGCTTGTCGTCAAGAATGATTTCCTTGATGAGGTCAGAGCCCGGAGTGTCCTGGTCAATCTCGCCTTCGAAATCGACATTGCCGATGCGGATTTTGGATTTAAGTTCCTCATAAGTAGGATATCCCGGATCGTGAACTTTCAGATTCTCATAGCATTTGCCGTAGGCGTCAACTATGTCGTCAATGAACCTTTCATCCCATTTATAACGCCAGGAAGTCTGAGGACCGAGTCCCATATTGTCATATTCACTTCCCGGAATGAACTGGGTCGTACCTTTGCCGTCACCGCGCCAATGGAACCGGCTGGCATTGTAAACCAGGGCTTCAGTCTGGAAATCGTTGGCGTGAAGCACGTAACGGATCATCGAGTTGTTGTCGTCGAGCTCCGGGTCACAAGTGACTATCACACGTGGTTTCACATAGACTCCGTCAACCTGTTTCGGGCCGCATCCGGAGATGAGCACCGCAGATGCAAGAGCGGATAATATCGCGTATCTTGTTTTCATACTGTCTGTTTGTTTTTAATTGTCAATCCTTAGAATCTATTTGAACAGCAAAGGTGCAAATTCCGAGAGATAAAGTCTCCAGCAATTCCATACGTGGCCGCCGCCGGACTCACGGAATACATAAGGCTGTCCGACTTCGTCCAGAACACTCTTGAGGTTGTCGCACGCATCCTTCAGGAAATCCTGATTTCCAATGCCGATCCAATAGAGAGCGACTCCGTCATTTTTCTGGTCAATGAAACTCTGCTTGAAACCCGGCTCGTCAACATCCTGACGGATACCTGAAGAGAACACTCCGACATAATCAAACTTGTTTCTGTAAAGTCTGGAAATGTTGATTGCGTGTCCGCCGCCCATAGACAGACCTGCAATTGCACGGCCCTCTTTGGAAGCGATTGTCCTGAAGTTGGAATCAACGAAGTTCACGATTTCCATAAAGTTCTTGACATATTTCTGCTCAGGATCTTTGAAATGGAACGGCTTGTAATATCCCAATGAGCTTTCACCCGGAGCCGCCTGCATATCGGCGTGTCCGTTAGGCATCACGATAATCATCGGTTCAGCCTTTCCCTGGGCAATCAGGTTGTCAAGAATCTGGCAGGCACGGCCGAAACCGACCCACTCGTTCTCATCACCGCCGGAGCCGTGGAGAAGATAAAGCACAGGGTATCTTCTATAAGAAGATGTTTCATACCCTGCAGGAGTATAGACGTTCAGCCTTCTGTCCGTGCCGATACCGTTCGAATGATACCACATACTGTGCAGAGAGCCGTGAGGAACATCGTTGACTTTGAACAAGTCTGCCAGTCCGCCACCTACGAGGAAAACATTGTTCACCGTCGCGAAATCCCTGTAAACGTGAGGGTTGTTCGGGTCGATGGTCGAAACGCCGTCCACCATAAAGGTGTAGCTGTACAACTCGGACGGAAGAGGGGCTGTGGTATATGTCCACGTACCGTCCTTGCCTTTCTTCATATCGATGAGCCTTGCGCCCACCATTCCTGCGATGTTCTTGCTGTCATCCTTGTTCGTGACAAAGTCTCCGCACAACTGCACTTTCTTCGCATCAGGGGCGATGAAATTAAATGTGACGGTATTGTCATCATTCACAATCGCGGACTTTATGTCCTGCGAGATAAACAGATTCTGCTGGGCAAATGCCGACACGCCCAAAGAGAAGGCGGACAGAGCGAGCAGTAATTTTCTGAAATTCATATTATCAATTTTAATGTTATCCTTGGAATGAACTTTTCCGCATAAATTTATACAGATTTCAAATTCTGCTGGCGCTTATTTGAAAAGAAGCGGAACAAACTCGGTAAGATAGATTCTCCAGTTATTCCATACGTGACCGCCGCCGGTCTCCATATATTTGTATGGGAAACCTATTTCGTCAAGCTGTTTGCGGAAAGCCACATTGTTCTTATAGAGGAAATCTTCAGTGCCGATGCCGGTCCAATAGAGCTTTGGCTTATTGGCAAGCTGCACTTTCAACTTCTCTTCAAAATTCTGATATATAGGCGATTTGGACACATCCGACACACCTACTGCAGCTGAGAACAAGCCCACGTATCCGAAACTCTTAGGATTGTTTGCCGAAATATATGCAGAATGGAATCCGCCCATCGAGAGGCCTGCTATCGCACGGCTGTCCTTCTTCGCAATGGTTCTGTATGTGTTGTCCACATAATTGACTATCTCCATAAAGTGGGACTCGAAATCGCCGTCCATCGTGCCTGTCTTGAAATAATGCGGCTTGTAGTATCCCAGATCGCTTTCGCCCGGAGCCGCCTGCATAGCGGTGTGGCCGTTGGTCATCACCACAATCATAGGCACAGCCTTGCCTTGAGCAATCAAGTTGTCCAGAATCTGGCAGGCGCGGCCGAAGTTCACCCACTCATCCTCATCTCCGCCCATTCCGTGGAGGAGATAAAGCACAGGATATCTCTGCTTACCTGAATGTTCATATCCTGCAGGAGTATAGACATTGATTCTCCTGTCCATATTCAGCGAAGCCGAATGGTACCAGGTATGGCTCAATGTTCCGTGAGGCACATCCTTGACCATAAACAGGTCACCTATGCCTCCGCCAACGACAAAGACATTGTTAATCGTCGCAAAGTCCCTGTAAACGTGTGGGTTATTAGGGTCAATTGTCGGTATGTCATCTACGATGAATTCATAGCTGTAAAGCTCAGACGGGAGCGGAGCTGTCGTCAGTGTCCATATTCCGTCCTTGCCTTCCTTCATATCGACCAGCTTCGAGCCCACCATTCCCGCTACATTCTGGCTGTCATCCTTGCCGGATACAAAATCTCCTGCAATCTGCACTCTGTGCGCTTTAGGCGCGAGGAAATTGAACGTGACGCTGTGGTCATCATTCACGATAGCCGACTGGATATCCTGAGAAATAAACAGGTTCTGCTGAGCCGATGCGCTCAAACTCAATAAAGCCAATGCGGCGGTTAAAAATGTCTTGTTCATTATGATTATCCGATTTTATGCCGGGCTACCAGCCTGGATTCTGTTTCATATTGGCGTTTACACTCATCTCGTCTGCAGGGAAAGGAAGGAGTTCGTGTTTTCCTGTCTTGAATCCTACTGAGCCGGACTTGTTGTATTCTACATATTTGACGTTGCCGTCAGCATCGCAATGAGGATGTGTCACTCCCCTGTCCTTGAGCGCAGTAGCTGCGTCACCCCAACGGAGAAGGTTCTGATATCTGAGGCCCTCGAAGCACAACTCGACAAAAGACTCGTCCTTGATGGTCTGCAGGTCAACTGAAGTCGCCTGAGGAGCCTGCGCACGTGTACGTATCATATTCAGATATTCAAGAGCCTTCGCGGAATTTCCTGCCTGCAGCTGTGATTCGGATGCGAGAAGAAGCACCTCGTCGTAGCGCATAATGTGGTCCGTAAGAGGATAGAAATATGCTGAGCCGTTGGACTTTATGATTCTGTACTTGAAATTGTAATAACCTTCATTGTCATAAACCTCCATACCGGCATTGATGGAAGTGCCGTACTTGTTCTTGAGGTCGTCGTAAGTTATCACAAAATTGTTCAGACGATATCCGTCCTTGCCTTCAATCTTCACGAAAGTGTCATAGAGAGACTTGGTCGCGCCAACCTGGAAGCCCCACGTCCAGCTCCAGAACGGAGAATTTGCATCATAGCTGTATTTCTCGCCACGCAGTCCGGTATATGTTCCGTGGAATGTTATGTTCGCAGCCGTATTGGAAGGATCGTTCACTGCACGCATCACAAACACATCCTCAGGGCTTGCAACGCCCTCTGCCGTACCGAAGTTTTTAAGATCAGTCTGCAGTTCGAACAGACCTGTTCCGATGACCTTCTCAAATGCGGCGGCAGCCTCTGAATATTTCTTCTGCCAGAGATAAGCCTTTCCGAGCAGGGCCTGAGCAAACTCTTTGGTAGCCCTGTAAGTCACGGAAGATTTCTCCTTCTTTGAAGTCAGATGGCCGCTTGAAATGGCGTCATTCAGGTCAGTCTCGATGGAAGCCCACAGCTCTTCAACCGTACTGTTGCTCTGCATATATTCCTTCTCCTCAAGAACTTTGTTCACAAGCGGAGCGGTGCCCCAGAGAGTCACCAACTCGAAATCCGCCCAAGCGCGGAAAACCTTTGCCTCAGCCACTGCACGAGCCTTTATCTCGGTGTCCGGATTAACTCTTCCGATGAGAAGATTCGCCCTGTAAATCAGAGTATAAAGTCCTGAATACATAGCCTTTATCATCGAATCGTCCGTACCGAAAGTAAATTCGCTGTACAGATAGTAGCTGCCGTCAGCACGGCTGCCGCCACCTGCCCACACCTCGTCTGCGAGGAAAGTGGTAAGAAATCCCATAGAACTTGCGCTGAAAACAGACGTTCCGCCGGAATGTATCGACTTGAACTTGTCATACACTGCCACGATGCCCTCTTCTGCTTCGTCATCAGTCTTGTAGAACGAATCTATGTTCACGACACTGTGCTGCTTGATATCCAGCCAATCCTGGCACGATACCGCCGACATAAGTCCGGCCGCCACAGCAACTCCAGTAATTATATTTCTAAGTTTCATACTGTCAAATTTTTAATTTTCTCACGATAAAAACATCCTATCAGAATGCGAGATTAAGTCCGAAGACAATCTTCTTGCGACCCGGATACTGACCATAATCGATACCGAGACCGCTTGTGCTCACAGAGACCTCCGGGTCAAAGCCAGGATACTTTGTAAACAGGAAGAAATCATCCAATGAACCGTAAATTCTCAAACTTGCGATATGAATCTTGTTGACCAGACTCTTAGGGAAGGTGTAGCCTAACTGTATCTGTTTGATCTTGAAGTATGATCCGTCAAATACGAGAGCGGAGGACTGACAATACTTGTCATAAGCGTAGTTCGTAAGTTTTGCGCTAGGATATTTGGCAGTCTGTCCAGGAGTCGTCCAACGTCCGTCGAAGAAAGTCTGCAGAGTGTTTGCCTGCACACGGGTAGAACGAGGAATCGCGTAGGCGATTTCATTTCCCTGAGAGCCGTTGCCGAACACTACGAGGTCAAAGTTCTTGTAGGCGAGGTTGATGGTGAGACCGTATGTGAAATCAGGAATACCTGAACCGATATTGGTCTTGTCATTGTCGGTAATTGCTCCGTCGCCGTCAATGTCTTTGAAGATAGGGTCTCCTGTCTGCTTGTCCACGCCAGTGTATTTGTAGCCGCGCATATACCAGATAGGCTGTCCTTTTTCGAAGTAGCAGGTAAGTCCTGTACCGCCTGAGCCTCCGGCAACTCTCGAGAGAGTCTTGTAGATGCTTGTCACCTCATTCTTGAGGGTCGCGATATTGGCGCTTACGCCATAAGAGAATTCACCGATTCTGTCTCTCCAGCCGAGGTCAATTTCGTGTCCCTTGTTGGATACGTTACCCGCATTGATAGGAGACAATGTACCGCCGACTACGAGAGAAGACGTTATTGACGGCATAATGAGGTCTTTGGTCTTCTTGTTGAACCAGTCGTATGTGAGGGTGAGCCTGTCGTTGAACATACGGAGATCGAATCCGAGGTCAACCTGCTCTGAGGTTTCCCACTTGAGGTTGAAGTTACCGATGGCATTAGGAACAGATCCTGTAGCATAACCGTCGCCTTCCTCCATTCCCACCTTAATGGTAGATGTGATTGTGGCGTCATACATATATTCGCTAAGGCCCGCTACAGAACCGTTCTGGCCCCAGGAAGCACGAAGCTTCAAGTTGCTTATCGGCTTGAGGTTCAGCTTCTTCCACCAGCCTTCCTTGGAAATGGTCCAACCTGCGGACACTGCAGGGAAATATCCCCAGCGGGTGTTCAGAGGAAGGATTGACAAGTCTGCCGCATCAGCACGGAGAGATGCCTGGATGAAGTACTTGCCCATATAATCGTATCCGAGACGGCCGAAATAAGAAAGATCGGCTGTTTTCAACTTCTCTGCGCCTGAAACTGTCTTGACTGCGGTACCTGTCTGGTTTGCGAAATATGCGTAATTAGGGTCTATCTTGGTGATACCCACATTGTCCTGGCCTGTACCGCGAATCTGTCCGGTCTGGGTCCAGTTCGCTCTATGAGAATAAGACATACCGACCATTGCGCTGATATTGTGCTTGCCGGCGATTGTCTTGTTGTAGTTCGCGAAATTCTCCCACTGATAGTATGTATTCGTACCTGAAGTAGCCTCCAGAGTCACATAATCCGTGTAAGTGTCGGTATTAGTCACATTAGGCCAAGTCGTGGAATTGCTCACCTGGCTTCTTATGTTGTAGCCGAGACGTGAAGTGATCACAAGCCCTTTGACAGGAGTAAGGTCCAGAGATGTCGCGCCCCTCAATTCGAAATACTCATTGCTTGAATCAGAGTAATTTACGGTGATATAAGGGTTAATGTTGTTTGACTCCTGGAACGGAGACATCGAGTAGTAATCACCGTTTGAATTCTTGATGAAGGTATGACCTGCATCAATGAGCGCCTGCATATGAGCAGGGACATTGTCTTTCGAATAAATCACCGGTGTAAGAGGGTCCATCTGGATGACGGCTGCAGGAAGTGAATACATACCTCCGGCATTGATGAACTGCATTCTTGCATAGCCGAATGAATTGTTGGTGGTGAACTTGAGCCATTTCTTGATCTTGTAGTCCGCGTTGACAGTAGCGGAAAGACGTTTGAACACGTCCTTGTTGCCGATTACCGGGCCGTTGTTGTCAAGATACGACACTGCCGCATATACTGAACCCTTATTGTTGGAGCCTGAGAACGCGAGGTTATGGCGCTGCATAAATCCTGTTTCAAAGGCCACATCAGCCCAGTTCGTGTCGGTATGTCCGTCATAATACTTGTTGATTGTATCTTCAGACACCAGATTGCCCTCGCGAACCCAAGTGAGATAGTCTTTCGCATTGAGCACCTTAGGGATATGTGCCGCATACTGCCAGCTGAGCTGCATATCATAAGTGATTTTGCTGACTCCGTCGGCCGCGTGCTTGGTTGTGACGAGAACGACACCGTTACCTGCCTGAGCACCGTAAATGGCAGCAGATGCAGCATCCTTCAGCACCTCGATACTCTCGATGTCGCTAGGATCGATGTTGGAAATGTTCTTTGTCCTAAGTCCGTCCACAACGTACAGAGGGTCGGAAGAGCTGTTGGAAGAATATCCGCGGATACGGATAGACGACTCCGAACCTGGCGCGCCTGATGAAGACACGATCTGCACACCGGCAGTCTTACCCTGCAACGAGCCGGCGATATCTGTCACCGAACGGTTTGCGATGTCCTCAGACTTCACCTGGGAGATGGCTCCTGTGACGGAGCTCTTCTTCTGGACGCCGTATCCGACAACGACCGTCTCTTCAAGAAGCAGGTTGTCTTCCTCAAGAACTACGTCCAATGTAGCTCCGGTCGCTTTGAAGACCTGAGCATTATATCCTATACAGGAGAACTCGATGGATGCACCTTTAGGCAAGGTTATGGAATATTTTCCTTCTCCATCTGTCGCCTGGCCATTCGTTGTACCCTGTTGGATAACAGCGACACCGGCCAAAGGGACATTCTTGGTATCCCTGACCACGCCGGACACAGTTATATTCTGCGCCAGAGCCGACATTGTACAGAAAAGTACAAGTACGAGTGTAGTTAATAATCTTTTCATGTGTTGATTATTTGTATTAGTTTGAAATAGTGATTATTACAAGTGCAGCAAGGAAGCAGAAGAACATCGCTGAAAGATATTTTCCGGTTCCTGCGGGAGCTCCCTTGAATTCTTTCCATATAAGCACGCCCCAAATCATAGCCACCAGCGGAGAAGCATTGCTGAGAGCATAGGTTACCGCCGGATTGCCCGAGCCTGAGGCCATAAAACTGATGACCATACCGCTCATCCATATAAATCCGCCTAGCATACCGATGAGATGCGTTTTCGTGTCTCCGTTTGTAAAATATTCCTTTATAGATGACTTTCCTTCCACTGAATGCCTCATAGCCACGCCGTTGAGAATCGGAGTAGTGAGCAACACGCCCAATGCGAAGAAGAACACGGCAGCATACGGAGTGAGCGTGCCCACACCACCTGATACATAGGCAGGGTCTATCGCCTTGACTACCAGACCATAGAAGAATGCGAATCCGAAACCGGAAATGACGGCGAAGATGATACCTGCCAAAGGAGTCTTCTTCTGGCTGCTTGTCAACTTGTTATAAGAAACGGCACAGAACAGCATCGCGCTTATCGCAAGCACAAGGCCTATCCAGAGCAGTGTTTTGTTACCGGTAAATCCTCCCACGAAATAGTTGAATACGATGCCGCCTACCCAGCCGAGTCCGCCGCCGATAGGGAAACCGACTGACATTCCGGCAATCGAATTGGCCGCAGTAAGAAATATGTTGGCGAAATTCCAGATAAGTCCGCCCAGCACAGCATATCCGACGCTTACCCAAGTAAACTCTCCCATCTTCGCACCGCCCAAAGTAAGCATTCCGAGCAGGGCTGTCAAGAAGAAGCCGAAGATGTAGTCCCAATAGAACAGCGTGAATTTCCAACTCTTGTTGGTCACAAGTTTCTGAGTATTTGCCCAGGAGCCCCAACAGAGGCAGCAATATACGCAGCAGATAATTCCTATAAGAGGATTTGTTACCAGTACCATAGTGTTATTGTTTCTTTGTTATTCGTGAACGTAGAGATCCCATCCGAGATAGTTCTCAATCGCATCTCTCAAGATTTCGCGTACATTGCCACGGCAGGCTGCTACGTGATGTTCGAATCCGTTGCGGCAGATATGTTTCATAAGTTTCTGCAGCTCAGGGACTCTTGTAACGGCGATACATCCGTCCATTCCGTAAGGGTCGTCTGTTATCTGGCCTTCACCGAGATATGCCTTGATACATCCCTTGCCGTCATCCGTTGAAATACGGAAATATGTGAAGTCGCCGGCTGAAACCTTTGCGCTTACGGCTCCGAATGTCTTTACCTTTCCCAATGTTCTTCCGAGCACTCCGAGAGGGGTAAGTTTGAGGTCCTTGTTGCCGACAAATCCGCTAGGGAAGTTGCCGCAGTGCGTGCAGACGCATTTCTGTCTGTCTTCAGCGAAGTTGTTGTTCCAGTCCATGAGTGCGGAAGGATGTCCGGAAGCCAAGGTCAGAGCATACATTGACACAGCACCTGCCACATCAGTTTCACAAGCGCAAGGAACAAGCCTGTCGCCGAGCATACTCATTGCAACGCAGGCTGCACATCCGTAATTCTGCTCAAGGGAATCCCAGCACTGGATTGCGAGCGCGTCGCAGTCATTTGCTTTTCTCCAACGCTCCACAGCCACGGCGAATTTTGCCACGAGCGGCATTTTTTCCATATATGTTTCAGGGACTTTCGCATATTCCGTGATTGACTTCACTTTAGCGACATACTCAGGGTCATTGTCTTCAATCTTCTGAGCGGCGAATATCACCTCGGACAAATCAGCAGGAACTACTGTAATGCCGTATTTCTGAAGAAGTTTCTCACTGGCACGGCAAGTATTGAATCCGAGAGGGCGTGTTCCGATCTGGCCGATACGGCAATGTCTCAAGCCGTTGACAACGCGGCAGATTCCGGCGAACTTGTCCAGGTCCTCCTCGAATGTCTTTGAATAGATGGAATATGTATGAAGTGTCGTATCCGTAAACGGAATGCCGTACTGATACAGGTTGTTGCAAACTGAAATTTTGCCGCAGAAAGCATCCCTACGGCTGTCGAGATCGACTTTGTCATTCTCGTCGTCACACGCCTGAACAAGCACAGGGACACCGAGATCAGCATCCTTGATTGCGTTGATGATTCCGATTTCGAATCCGAAGTTAGGCAGAGAAACGATGATTCCGTCGATTTCATCACGATGCTCACGGAAAAGTTTTGAGCATTTGAGTCCGTCTTCGCGAGTCTCGATGCTGCTGCTTCCGGTAGGAGTAGCGTCATCAGGCAGAATTACATAGTCATAACCTTTTGCCTCAAGAGTTTTGAGAAGATGCGCACGGACGTCTTTTGCCAATGCTGAATTGAAATAAGCCCTTGTGCCGATGATTACACCGAAACACAGTTTTTGATTGTTTTTGTACATAATTATGTGATTTATTTTTATACGTATATGGTCATTGTCTTGTTGGTTGTCACTTTCCTGAAATCAAGTCCGTGACAGCTTTTTTCCATCCTTCGTAAGCTTTCGAAGCCTCTTCTTTATGTGCAGAAGGATTCACGGGAGCATCGCAGATCCTGATGCTTTCCGCCTGGCTGAAATCCGTCCATTTTTTCCTGGCAAAGCCGTTCATCACGAAAGCTCCGAATGCCGAGGCATCCTCAGTCTCAGAGCGGACTGCCGGAACATTCAGCAAATCCGACTGGAACTGCATAAGGAAACGGTTTCTGGTCGGACCGCCGTCAACCCTCAACTCCCTGAGAGACACGCCCGCTTCGCCTGTCATCGCACTGACCAGGTCAGCTACTTGATATGCAATAGATTCCAGCGCCGCCCTGCAGATATGCGCTTTGCCGGTACCGAGTGTCATTCCCACGATTCTGGCGCAGACTTCGCTGTTCCACCACGGAGCGCCGAGACCTGCAAATGCCGGGATGAAATACACTCCGCCGTTATCCGGAACTGACGTCGCAAATCCCTCTATCTCTGATGCGCTGTTTATCAGCTTCAATTCTTTTTCAAGCCAGGCGATTGTGGCTCCTGTGCAATGGATATTTCCCTCGAAACCATAGAAAACTTTGCCCAATGCGGCAAATCCTACAGACGTCACCATTCCGGAAGGAGCTTTTACTGGGTTTTCTCCGATATTCACCATAACGGAAGAGCCTGTGCCATACGTCACTTTGCACTGTCCTTCACTGAAGCACATCTGACCGGCAAGAGCTCCGTGCGAGTCACCGAGGTCACCGGCAATCTCCACCGGAGCGTCAAAAACGCCCTCTGCAGTCGTCATTCCGAATACCGAGTCCGAAGGACGTGCCTGCGGAACCATTGAACGAGGAACTGTAAGCATCGACAGCAAATCGTCATCCCAGTCGAGAGTATGGATATTGAAAAGCAATGTACGTGAGGCATTTGTGTAATCGGTAGCGTGAACATTGCCTTCCGTAAGTTTCCAGATAAGCCAGGAATCGACATTTCCCAGCAGAAGATTTCCGGCATCCGCCGCAGCACGTGCCCCGGCCACATTATCGAGAATCCATTTCACAGCACTGCCGGAATAATAAGGGTCAATCATAAGACCGCTGCGTTCCTGAACAAGCGTCTGATAGCCTTCGGCAACAAGTTTGTCGCAAATATTCCTTCCACGCATATCCTGCCACACAATCGCATTGCAGACCGGATTCCCGGTTCTCTTGTCCCAGACTACCACAGTCTCGCGCTGGTTTGTCAGAGCGAGTGAGAAATCAGCATCCTTCTCGTTCAAAGCATTCTTGACGATGCGGATGGCTTCTATCGTATTGGCATATATCTCTTCGGCATCGTGCTCAACCCAACCTTCCTTCGGATAATATTGCTTGTGAGCCACGCTTGACGAATGCAGCAGGCGTCCTTCTTCATTGAACAGCAATGCTTTTGTTGCTGATGTGCTCTGATCTACAGATATGACGTAACTGCCCATCACTTTGCGGTTTTATGTGCTTTGTAAAATTCCTCTGCAGATTTCGCAATACCCTCAGAATCAATTCCATAGTAAGCGAACAATTCTTTTGACGTACCGTGAATCACATCCTCGTCAGGCAGAGCCAGAATCTTCACAGGAACAGGATTTTCGCTGAGCTCTTCTACAACCAGCGCACCCAGTCCGCCATAAATGCTGTGTTCCTCGACAGTAACCAGACAGCCGGTTTCTTTTGCCGCTTTATGAAGGGCATCCTTGTCGAAAGGTTTTATCCAAGTAAAGTCGAGCACCCTCGCTTCAATATTATGTTCCTTAAGGATATCAGCAGCCTTAACCGCCTGGCATACAGTCTCTCCGGTCGCAATTATCGTCAGGTCTTCCCCGTTTCTCAAGACATTCGCCTTGCCCGGTATGCAATCGAAATCATCATTCTCATACACCTCGCCTATCGCTCCCCTGCCGACTCTCACGAACACCGGTTCAGGATAATCAACCAGCATTTTGACAAGTTTCTCGGTCATATTCCCGTCAGAAGGAAGCACCACGTTCATTCCCGGAAATGCTCTCAGCGCTGCTATGTCGTGAAGACTGTGATGAGTCGCACCCAACGCGCCATAAGCGATTCCACCGCTCACACCGAGAATTTTCACAGGATTACGGCTGTATGCGACATCCACTTTCACCTGCTCAAGACTTCTCGCCACATAGAAACAAGCCGGGCCGCAACAGAACACCTTCTTGCCGCTGTGCGCAAGTCCGGCCGAGATGCCTACAGCATCCTGCTCAGCTATGCCGCATTCAACAAACTGCTCAGGCAACTCATTCGCAAAATCTCCGAGAGTCACAGAGCCTCTGGCGTCAGTCGTAACTGCCACAATATCTTTATCTTTACGGGCAAGTTCCAGCAAAGCAGCCGTAAAACTTTTTCTGCAATCTTTCATACTGTCAAAAATTTTATGATTAGTTTTGAGAGTCTTTCCGGCATTCCCTATCGTCCACTCTCAAGCCCTGCGATTCTTTGGGAAATCTCATCAACCGCGATCTTGTACTGTTCCTCGGTAGGGACTCCGTGATGCCACTTTGCCACGCCTTCCATATATGAAACCCCGAATCCCTTTGTCGTATGGTCAATAACAAGGTGAGGAACATTCGATTCCGTATCGATGCTGTCCAACACTTTCACTATATCCGCCACATCGTCACCGTTCATCTCTAGCACTTCCCAACCGAATGATTCCCAACGTTTTCTGATGCTTTCGATAGGCATCACGTCTTCGGTTGTTCCACTGATCTGCAGCATATTGCGGTCAATGATGGCGATAAGATTGCCAGCCTTGTAATGCGGGGCCGCCATTGCCGCCTCATAGATGGAGCCTTCCTCCTGCTCGCCGTCTCCCATAAGTACGACTGTCTTATAATGCCGGCAGTTCATCTTCGCGGCTATCGCCATTCCCAATCCGAAAGACAATCCGTGCCCGAGCGCTCCGCTGTTGACTTCGATGCCCGGCAGAGTACACAATGGATGTCCACCAAGAGGAGAATTGAATTTACCGAGAGTGTCAACAACTTCTGAATCAAGGATTCCCTTAGACTCGAGTACCGCATACAGAGCCTCGACGCAATGTCCTTTACTGAGTACGAATCTGTCTCTGTCTTCATCGTGAAGGTTATCCTTGGTAACATTCATATAATGATTATACAGAACGGTAAGGGTATTCAGACAGGAGAGATCTCCCCCGGTATGACCGGCACCGGCATTGTAGATAATGTCAATAAGACGCTTTCGATTCTTTTCGGAAAGCAATTGTAAAGACTTGATATCCATAGCAATATAATTATCAAAGCAGAAAATCTGCGTACTTCAGTGTTATTAACCGATGCAAATATAAACAAACGAAAGTTAAAAACAAAAGAAATCGAAAGTTTTTTCAGGGCGTTAAACGGATTAAATTCTTTCGTTTATCTTCGTTTTGTCTAAATTAATATTTTGATTACCTTTGTATTTGATAATTACTGATGAGAAATGGCTCTAAATCAAAGAAGAACTGAAATACTGAACCTCATCCAGGAGGACGGGCACGCGAAAGTCCAGAAACTTTCGAAAATTTTCAAAGTATCCGAAGTAACAATACGTCAAGACCTTGAAGAACTGGAAAATCTGGGATATATCCAAAGAGAGCACGGCGGAGCATTTTTGAAGGATGTCGGTTCATTCGCCAAGACAGGACAGCTTTTCAACAAAGCGAATATGAACGAGAAGCGCGAGATTGCGCGTGCGGCCGCAAATCTGATAAAAGAAGGTGACAGCATTATCTTGGACTCCGGCTCCACCACAACAGAACTGGCAAAGCAAATCGCGGACTTCAAGAGTCTCACCGTGCTCACAAATGCGCTTAACATAGCATTCATTCTCGGAGAGAATCCTGGCGTGAACCTGCTTGTATCCGGCGGAGAATTCAAAGCTCCTACATTGTCACTTACCGGAGAACTGGCTTCAAACCTGTTCAGAGGGATACACGTCGACAAACTGTTTCTGGCAACTGCAGGCATTTCCACAGATGATTTCCTGCTGACATACCCAAGCATCAGCGACTTGACGGTGAAATCCGCTATGATTCGGGCCGCCGCAAAGGTTTATCTTCTTGCCGACTCATCCAAGATCGGTCATCCTTCGCTTGCCAGTCTGGGGCGCATCTCGCTGATTGACACCTTGATAACAGATTCTAAAATTTCTCCGGAAGTAGTCGCCAAGATTGAAGAACTCGGTGTCAAGGTTATGATTGCCGAACCTTCAGAACAGGAAAATTAGATTACGAAGGCACGCAGCGTCGGCATCGTCCAAATTCAAAGAAGCGGAAAACCTGTTAAAAATCCGCTTTTGAGGTAGTTGTACCGCGATTATCATTTGTTCAATAATCGGAAATTGTAAAATGAACAACGTTTTACTGTTGCGGATTATTAGCAAATATTGAAATTTTCCTTATAAATTTTCACGAAAAATTTGGTAATAACGTTTTAAGGTTATATCTTTGCAAAAGACAATAAAAGGTTTTTATGTCTATTTGTTAAGTTCGTTTTATATAGGGGTCCGGTCCTTTGGGAAAAGCACCGGATCTTTTTTTGTGCCATTACCACCAAAAGAAGTCGGAGACTTTTGCTATCCGGCAAAATCTCCGACTTCTTTGACTCC
>CAVKAQ010000022.1:0-33489 GCA_963654225.1 Butyricicoccaceae bacterium
AAAAGACAGAAAACTCAAATAAGAATGAGACCGACTCAAAAGGGTTGGTCTTTTTCTTTATATGTATAACGAATTCAACGGCGAGGCTGCTCGCCTCCTATGGAGTCAAAGAAGTCGGAGATTTTGCCGGATAGCAAAAGTCTCCGACTTCTTTTGACCCTGCCTCCATCACGCCTAGCTTGCGCTAGCCGCGGATGTCAGCACCCGCTTCCGTGCCGCGGGTGGCACGTCCATCGGAGGCGAACAGCCTTCGCGCGTTGCGTACGGCTATATGCTCCGGAATAGCTCACGAGGCCGCGGCCGGCCACGCTCTTTCAGGGCCTTGCGGCAACAACTAAATTTTCTTCATATATACTTTATTATCGTCTTTTGCGGAATGTGTAGGCGAGGTTAAGAAGAAAATATCGGCCATAGGTCGGATTCCAGTTCTGTTGCATATACACTGCATTTACTGTTGAGCCGTACAGAGAACCTGAATTAAGGATATCCAAGGCTTGCAGCGACAACATAAGTGAACGGTTCTTCAGAAGTCTCAGACGTAATTCAGCATTGAGAGTCTGGCTGAAATGATTCTGGCCAAAACCTTTCACGTAGTTATAACTTGCAAAATTATACTGGGATTCGAACCATAATATATCTGATACGATATTCCAATTCAAATATAAAAAATTCGAGAATACGACTCTTGAAGATAGGTTAACTCCTTTATTGTCATTTGATTGCAAATATGAAACGTTGGGATTTGAAGAAATGCTAAACTTTCTAGAAGGTCTGTATGTGAACGAGATATCCAACTTGTTGCTCCAATCTCCAATCCATATCTGATTTTCCCCGGAAAATTGACTGGTCTGCGAATAATTTGCAGATAATATGAATCGCAAACTGTAAATGTTGTGTCTCATAGATACCGAATACACCCCCGAAGCTGCTGTGTTCCAAGACGGTCTTGAAGCATTGTTGTATGTGTTCAGCATAGAACCGGCCTTCGCCTCGTATCCGTCCCATTTATCCAAGACAGTGTTTGAGTCGAAATATCGTGTACAATTGACAATCGGATTGAAAGTGCATAATGAATATGCTTGCACCTGCAGGGAACTGACTGTCCCGTTCTTCTTGGAGGTGGCCTTAGGATTGTAACTGAATCCTCCCTTCAGACGGAAAGACTGTGTCAAGTCCGGATTGCCGCCGGTGAGAATGAGCGGGTTCGCGTCGCTTATTCTGTTTCTTATCTGTTCGATTGATGGCGAGAGCGCCTTCATTGATGAGGTGATACTCCATTTAGGGAGCTTGAAATCTATGTTATATTCGGGGTACAGGAAATTCTTGCGGTTGTCGTAATCTGCCGGATAAAACTCGTCATCAATAAGAGTCTTGTTGTTCAGGGAGATGTTTCCAAATATACTCAAGTTTCTTGAATTGCCGTAGCTGAATCCTCCTATGCCACTGGCTGTAAACTCATTGCGCGTGTAATCGTATGAATTGGCGAGGTCGGCTACCGGAGACGGAACGTTCCACTCGTCAAGAGTCATTTGACGGATCTTCGTATGAGTGTAATCCGCATTTGTAAATAGCTTGAGCGTAAAAGTTTTCTCCTGGGTATTTATCAGGTTTGCCGATATTCCCGCCTTTGAGTGAATCTTCAGATTGCGGCCATCGCCGTCACTGCTCAACTGTCTTTTCAAAAAAGAGGTTTCAAGGGTATCTACAGTCCAGGATAAATCCGTGTTGTTGTCGTAATTGAAAGATACATAGACTTCCGGCCTCCATCTGACCACATCGTTATTTGTCCATTGCGCACTTCCGCTTAATGACCAGGACCGGTCTTTGTCTGATACGCGCTCGTCCCGAGAATAGTTTTTCTCTCCTCCGATTTCTTTATTGGATATGTTCAGACTGGAGTCATCGCCACCGGAAATTGTTCCTGTAAGGCTGAGGCTTAATGATTTTATGGGGGTATCAAGTAAATCAAGGTTTAATGCGAAGGCGTGTGCATACTTTGAAGCGGTTGTCTCGGTGGTGTCGAGTTGCGTCATTGCCGGGCTGGACTCGGTGCTGAAATAGTCTGTGAGAGCCCTTGACGCGCTCTTGGTATATGTGCGGTCAAGATTGTAACTTACTCCTAACGAGTTACCGAAACTGCGGTCTTTCCAATACTTCTGAAAAAACAAATCACTGCTTATGTTTTCTGAATATTCCTTCAGTGGAGTTCTCCCGTTCAGTCTCACGAAGTTTTCGATACCATTTGATTCGAATACTTGAGATTGATTCAGGTTCGTTCCGCTGACGTTAATCTCCATATTCATCATCTGTGAGTCAAACGCGGCGGCGGCACAGGCTCCATATCGCCCCTGTCCGGTGTCATCTGCTCCTCCGGAAGCCGCCAGGCCAAATTGAGTCAGTGACAGCAAAGCCTCTTTGGTGATAACATTAAGGACCTTTTCTTTGCGGGAGTTCTTGAGCCCGCGGTGCTTGTCAACTGCGGATTGTTCATCGTAAACCTTGACCTGCGTAACCTCGTCGGCTTTAAGCGCATTGACAGCTCTCATCGCTTCATCGCCGAAAATCAGCAACCCGTTGACGTACGTCCTTGTGACCTTTTCGCCGTTGTAATATATTTCGTTGTCAGCGATGCTGAATCCGGGTATCTGCTCAATCACATCGCGCAGGCCGTCTCCGGACATCGACTTGATTGCCTGAGTGTTGAATATTGTCGTGTCTCGCAGTTGAGTCATCAGCGGTATTTCAGCGACAACTTTCGACTCCTCGAGTTTCTCGGATTTTTCTTTCATCGTCAGAATGAACGCATTGTCTCCTGGACCAAGTTCATACACTCCGGTTTGAGTCTCATAACCCATACACTGAAGTCTCAGGATGACCCGCTGGACTGGGACATTCTTGAAAGAGAATCTGCCGTCGACCATTCCGGTAACGGTATAAAGTGAATCCAAACTGCCGTTCTTCTCGAAGAAGAGTTGTACGACACAGCCACCTACCGGGAAATAGTAATCAGAATTTCTTTTGCAGCCAACCTCTCCGATTATTCTGGCCAAACTGTCCCTCTGTGCGGTTGCAGCCGCACAGAAAAAACTCAGGCTCAGCAGGATAATAGTGAATAACAGTCGCTTCAAGGTCGGTGAGTGCTTTTTACAAATATATGAAAAAAAGCACTTAAGTTCCCTTTTAATTACTCGATTTCTCGGGATGCCAGCGGCGGAAGACGATGATGAATGCGAGGAGTACGAGGGAGCCGGTTATGACCCACGATACGGGATAGATGGCCATCAGGAAATGGAACCCCTGCCAGATAGGGCATAGTGCATATACCCAGATGAGCCGCAATATGCAGGTGCCGAACACCATTATCAGTGTAGGAAGCAAAGAATATCCCATTCCTCTCAATGATGAGCCGGATATCTCATAACTGCAGGCTATCGCCTGAAATGCCTGGACTTCCAGCAGCCGGATGCGTCCGTAATAATGCACATCGGGGTCGGTCGAGAAGAAGTTGAGGAAGAAGTCGCTTGCTCCGGCAAATGCAAATGCACACAGGATGCAACTCAATACGCTCATTGACATACAGATAGTGTAGATCCTGCGGACTCTTTCCTTGTTCCCTGCACCGTAATTCTGCCCTATGAAACTGATGGCTGCGCCATTGAACGCTTCCACTACGTAGTACGTGTAGAATTCATAATTCAATGCGGCGACAGAGCCGGCGATTGCCTTAGCCCCGTAAGCATTGACTGCCGATTGCACGGCGACATTCGAGATGGAGAAGATGACTCCCTGAAGTCCTGCCGGAACTCCTATCTGGATTATCGGCTTCAATTCCCTCAGATGTATGCGCAAATCCCGGAGATGGAGTCTGAACGGCTCCGGTTCTTTCCTGAGTATCAGGACGATAAGTAAGGCGCTCACGGCATTCGCTATTCCTGTCGCGATGGCTACACCGGCAACTCCCATTCCGAAACAGATGACGAATATGAGGTTGAAAACAGTGTTGATGATGCCCGCGACTATGAGAATGTACAAAGGCCTTCTGGTGTCTCCATGGCTTCTCAGTATCGCCGCCCCGAAATCGTAAATCATCATAAACGGCATTCCGAGAAAATAGATTCTCAGATAGGTTACCGCCATATTGAGTACGCTCTCCGGCGCGCCCATCATCGTGAGAATAGGCTTTGCCACTGCAACGCCCGCTACAAGCAGGAAACATCCGCTTATGACAGACAGCAACGCCGTGGTGCTCACGGCCTTACGGATTCCCTGCGTGTCATTCTGGCCTATGTGGTTAGCTATGACCACATTTGCACCCATCGAGAGCCCGAGGAAGAGATTGACCAGCAAACTTATTACCGGAGCGTTGCTGCCCACGGCGGCAAGGGCCTCGCTGCTGGCGAAACGTCCCACGACAGCGACATCAACTGAATTGAAAAGTTGCTGAAGAATACTGCTGGCCGCCAACGGCAGAGCAAAAACCAAGATTTTCACGAACAGAGGTCCGTGAAGCATATCCATCTCTTTGCTTTTTCCGTTATCCATAAACCCGAAAAATATAAAAAGCCGTTCAAGACAGGATATGTCTCACACGGCTATTAGGGTCGCAAAGATAATGAATTTTATTTCAAATCCGTATGCGGAATTTATGCTTTTTTGCGTCTCCAGTTGAGTACCGGCAACAGGAATGAAATCGTAGCGGCACCAATCCAGAACCACGATACAGGGCCGAAATCATAGTTGATGACTGTGACGCCGTCAACTATTGTCTCTACGGAGTTGCCGTCAATCAGCACGCCGCTTATGATGTCCTGTACTCCTGCTGCCACATAACTGGCCATTCCGACAACGCCGAGCGCTGCGCCTGTAGCCTCTCTAGGCACAAGGTCAACAGCCATAAGTCCTCCGACAAAGCAGATCAGCACACCGATTGCAATACCGAAGAGAACCATTGCCAATATATTCAGGAACATGCTGTTTCCGCCGAACAGGAAGAGAACCAGTGCGATAGTTTCAAGCACGCCGGCAAAAAATGCCGGGTATTTCCTGTCTCCGTGGAACAATGCGTCTGAGATCCAGCCGGAAAATACAGTTCCTATTACACCGAGTATCGCGTTTATTGATATTACGAAGCTGGCTTGGGGCATACTGAAATTCTTGACTTTCTGGAGGAATATGATACCCCAGCCGTTGATGGCATATCGGCTCATATACATAAATGCGCTGGACAGTGCGATAATCCATACACCAGGGTTTTTGAGCACCTGTTTCTGCAATCCGCTTACATCCTTCTTATCTTCAGAACCTGACTTAGTCTCATCTTCCTCTCCTGTCAATGTCCTTGTAGATGGAAGTCCGCTGCTTTCAGGCGTGTCGTGCATCCACATAAGGATGAGTGCTACTCCGATGAAGCCTGCCAATGCCGCGCCGTAGAAGCCCCATTTCCAACCGAAAGCGTTGACTATCAGGCCTACGAAAAGGAAAGAAAGGAATTCTCCGAAATTGTGGCTGGCGCTGAAGAATCCGTAGAATGTGCCTCTGGTCTTAAGTGGATACCACCTGGACAAGGCCACCACTGCGCAAGGTGAGCCGACGGACTGACACCAGCCGTTGATTGCCCACATTATGCAGAAGCAGACAAAGAATAATGAATTGAATATGGCTGAGCTGCTTGATATTCCGTCGAATACCCCGAAAAGACCCATTACGAGATTGGCGAGGGCGGAGAACAGAAGTCCTGCAGCCATAAACTTGCGGATATTGCTATGGTCGGTAAGAAATCCGTTCACGAATTTGCCTATCGCGTATGCGAACAGTAGGCAGGATCCTACCACTCCGGCTTGAGTCGCGTCAAGCAGGCCTCCGTCGATTATCGGCTGTTTTACCACGTTCATCGTGGTTCTGCACACGTAAAACAGGCTGTAACCTATTGTGCCGGCCAAGAATGACTGGAACGCGAAATTCTTATAGACTTTTTGGACATTCTCAGCCGGGACCTTCTTTTCAGAAGGCTCGCTTATCTTGAAAAAATCAATTATACGACTCATTGTTGAATCTTTAGATGTGGTACTTTTGTATCGAAACCGTGTTGTATAATTCCGAAATCTTCGCAATTTAAGAAATTTTCTCTGACAAGGCAAGCGTTTGCCCGGCGATAATGGTTCTTTGGTCTCTTGGCGGGTGAGTGCTTGTCAGGAAAAATAACAGGCGCTCAGTCTGGACTTCGGAAAAAATACGTATATTGCGGTCGAGATAAGGCAAGGCTTCGGACCGTTCGGCTGAGACAGATTTTGTAAAACTGTCTTGTTATGCTGAAAATGTGGTCCGAATTTTTTTGTGGGGTGCTGATTCGCTTTGCTTTAGCCTCATTTAGTATTCTGATTGCCGTGTTGCCTGTATCTGCATCTGCACGGCATATCGGCAAATCAAATCAGAAAATGGCAGCCCTGCCGCGAAGTGTCTGTGTGGAGTCTGCGGATGGTCTTGAAACAGACTTGATTGCATCGATTCTGTTCTTGACCGGTGCCGCTTCGGCGGAAGATTTGTCGGAAGAAGAAATGGAACGCTGGCGCGAACTTGCAGATGCTCCTCTGGAAATTAATCTTGTAAGCCGTTCAAGGCTTGAGGCTTCCGGTCTGTTGACTTCATATCAGGTGGCCTCATTCCTGGATTATAGGGAAAGGTGCGGAGAGGTGATGTCCTTTGCTGAATTGATGGCAGTTGACGGTTTCAGCAAGAATCTGGTCGAAGCGCTTAGACCGTTTGTCTCTCTGAAATCCTTGTCCGTTGTTTCAGGCAATAATGCCGCATCCGGGCATCGTCCTCGGAATTCTCTGATAATGAATGAATCCAATAGATTGTCGATTCCGAAGCAAGATGATGACGTTGCAAGGCGATATTCCTGGAATGTCAAGTATTCAATACAATCCCAATTCCGTTACGCGGCCGGACTGTCACTGAAAAATGATTGGACTGCTTCACGTTGGACACCGTCTTCGGCATCGTTCTATACTGCATTTTACGGGCGCAGGCATCTGTCGGCTCTGGTTCTCGGCGATTTCTCGCTGCATTTCGGGCAAGGACTTGCATTGTGGACCGGATTCTCTATGTCCGGGGTGCAGTCCGTGACGTCGTTCTGGAAAAGATCAACAGGAATAAGACCTTCACAGTCATTGTCTTCGACATCTGCGATGAGGGGGATAGCGGCTGAGCTTGAATTCGGAAAACTGTCAGTCTCGGCATTCTCCGCATTTCCAGGTTTCCGCCCCTGGATAGAATCAGGCTCCCGGTTTGTTCCTGAGGTGTTGCCCGGTGTGAATGTGACTTGTCGCTCAAGGCACGGGGCTGTAGCATTTACTCTGTACGGGGCTTTTGACAAATTGGAAGATATAGAAGACGCTGCTAAAGGCTTTCAATTGAGTGATAATTGGGGTATCTCGGCATCGAAAATGTCAGCGGATATGCGGTATTGCTGGAGCGGAGTGGAGGTTTTCAGTGAGGTCGCTCTTGATATCTGCGCCGTGAAGCCGGCCGTGAATGGCGGCGTGATGGTGCCTTTGGGTGATAATTGGAAACTGGCGGTATATGGCCGCCTGATACCTTCCGGCTACGGTATGTCATACTGTGCGCCTGTCAGAGCCTGGTCCGGAAAAACTGGGGAGAGCGGCATCGCAGCCGGTCTTGCTTACAAGTCGATGCAGTTGTCGGCCGATTACGCGCATCTTTCTGATTCAGAGAAACGTCAGGTGAAAGTCCAGTTGACGTGTCCGTGGACAATTACTGACAAAGTGTCGATTTCTGTGAATGTGCGTGAGCGGTGGCGTAATTATGGGGTAGGGAACAGGGTTGACGTCCGTTCCGATGTTAAATTTCTTTATGGAGGCTGGCAGACAATTCTGAGGCTGAATCCTGTGGTTACAGACAGATTTGCGGGACTGGTCTATGTGGATGAAGGCTATCTAGGAAGAATCGGCGCAGTGTTCATCCGCAGTGCATTCTTCCTCGCGGACAAGTGGGATGACAGAATATATTGTTATGAAAGGGATGCTCCGGGCAATTTCAATGTGCCTGCATATTATGGGCGCGGTTATGCTGTCTCATTGGTTTCGAGACTGTCTTTGCGGCTGGGTAATGCCGGCAGCGACCGTCGTGGCAAGTCAGCCGTGAAAATGTATCTTCGGGCAGGATTCTCCGACACGCCGTGGAGCCGTACTTCTGCAGTCAGGGAAAAGCCGTCGAAGCTGGAACTTAAATTCCAGGTGTCATACAACTTCTAGTGACTTCTGACCTTTTTGAAGATGCGTGTCCGAACCGGTTTTGACAGGTGCGTATCCGGAAATCGAAGGCCTAGGACTCCTTGATGTGTTTGTGGAATGACGCAGGAAGGATTTCCATGTACATATCAGAACATCCGGCCGGGACATTGATTTTGCGTAATTTCTTGCAGCCGAGAAATGCGTCGGAGCCGATTGCGACAAGACCTGACGGAAGAGTTATCTCTTTGAGTGATTCGCAGAAACTGAATGCCTCGGCGCCGATGACCTTCAGCCCCTTGTTGATTCTGATTTTCTCCAGAGAGAAACATTCGAAGAAAGCGCGTTCACCAATGCTCAGCAGAGAAGCCGGCAGTCCGATCTGCCTAAGTTCCCAGCAACCATAGAAGGCTTCGTCCCTGATTGTAAGCAGCGATGTGGGCAGTTTGATACGTTGTATCCATCCGCATTCCTTGAATGTCCGGCGGCCGATGTGCTCGACAGAGTCCGGCAATAGAATCTTGTCCAGGAATGAAACTCTGGATTCTTCCGGTATTTCGCTGCCTATAGGGTAGTCTTCGGCCATATAATCTTGGAAGGAAAAGACATCGTCGCAAATTATTTTAGTGAGTTCACGGACTTTTACTGTGTCCGGAAAGTTCTCTGCATCAAGTAATTTGCTTCCGTCTGCGCTGTAACTGCAGTTGTATTCGCTGTCCCAGTCGTCAGCACTGAGCTCCGAATCAGTCGCGGACGTGCTCACCGTCATTGCTTTGCGCAAATCTTCCGGAAATAATGTCAATTCTTCTTCTGTCATCGGTATGGCTTTTGTGCTGACAAAGATATGTTATAATTTTGTGATTCGGTATGAGTTGCCGGAACACTTTGCCTGATTTCGGGAGAAGTCTCCCATACGTAGCGATAATTGCAATGCCCGTCACGCCCAGAATATATGTTTCCGTGATACTTCCTCTCCGTCTGGATTGGACGCCGGTTTACTATGTCAATGCGATTGAGTCAGAGAGTGTTGCGCCCGGACAGAGGGTGTCGGTACAGTTCGCGCACAAGGATTACATCGGCGTGGTGGATGCCGTTTCGGTGAAGCCGGATGTGGATGAAAGCAGAGTGCTGCAGGTGAAATCAATAGTCGAGGACATTCCTCCGGTGACGGAGCCGGAATTGAAACTGTGGCATTTTGTCGCCGATTATTATCTCTGCACTCTTGGCGAAGTCTATAAGGCGGCATATCCTGCGCTGAAAATCGACAAGGAACTCACGGATGCCAGAAGAAAAGAGCGCACTATGCTTTGCCTTGACCGGAAGATTGCAGTGCTGAAGGCAAGAATCGAGAGGGCTCGGCTGAAGGAGGAACGCAATGTCGAGCTCGCGTCGCGTGCAAGAAAAAGCGAAACGAAAGAAAAATATCTGTCAGTTGCCGAATCAGCCAGGCAGCAGATGGAGGCGGCGAAGTCGGAGATGGCTGCATTGTCGATGACGGACAGCACTGATGCTGAGGACGATATGGTCGAGGATATATCGCTCAGCTCTGCGCAAATAGTTGCTTATGACAAGATAAAAGACTATTTCAACCGGCATAAACCTGTACTTCTGCACGGAGTTACAGGCTCAGGAAAGACGGAAATCTATCTGAAACTGGCACAATCGGTGATGGCGCAGGGACGCAATGTCCTGTATCTTGTCCCTGAAATAGCCATAAGCAGGCAACTTGAAGAAAGGCTGGGCAAAGTTTTCGGGCGGAAGCTCCTGATATTCCATTCGAAAGTCACCGCCGCCGGCCGTCAGGCGATATCTGACAGTGTCAGGTCCGGAGGATATATCGTGTTGGGAACCAGGTCGGCGCT
The DNA here is from genome assembly GCA_963654225.1 of Butyricicoccaceae bacterium. Classification (GTDB taxonomy): domain Bacteria; phylum Bacteroidota; class Bacteroidia; order Bacteroidales; family UBA932; genus Cryptobacteroides. The sequence goes on from CAVKAQ010000022.1 coordinate 10,112, forward strand.
GTTTCTTCCGCATCACGAGCTCGGGCTTGTAATCGTGGATGAGGAACACGACACTTCATACAAGCAGGATGCGCCTGCTCCGCGCTACAACGGCAGGGATACGGCAATGATGCTTGCACGCATACTTGGAGCCGATGTCGTGATGGGCTCCGCCACTCCGTCGCTTGAGTCGATATACAACTGCCGATCCGGACGTGTAGGATATGTGGAACTGTCGGAGCGTTATTTCGGAACGGGAAAGTCAGAAATCCAGATTATCGGCACTGTGGACGAACGCCACAAGCACGGTATGTCCGGCAGTTTTTCCTATAAACTGATAGAACGCATCAATCAGACGCTGTCTAAGTCGGGACAGATTCTCATTCTTCGTGCACGACGGGCATATTCTCCCGCTGTTCAGTGCACAGAATGCGGAGAAATCCCCAAATGCCCGCACTGCAATGTCCCTCTGAACTATCATAGCGACAAGAATATCCTTATGTGCCATTATTGCGGCTGGCGTATGCCATATACAGGGAAATGCCAGAAATGCGGTTCTGAAATGAAGCCTATCGGGGCGGGAACGCAGAAGATAGAGCAGGAGGCTGCGGCGTTGTTTCCTAATGCTAGAATTGCCCGCCTTGACAGTGACGTGGCCTCGTCTTCAGCGCGTGAAACTCAGATAATCAAGGCCTTCGAACGCAAGGAAATAGATATTCTCATCGGTACGCAGATTATAGCAAAGGGTTTTGATTTCGGCGGGATTTCGCTGGTCGCAGTGCTTCAGGCGGATTCATTCCTCGGGCAGCAGGATTTCCGTGCAGATGAGCGTGCTCTGCAGCTGCTGGAACAGTTCAAGGGGCGGAGCGGAAGACGTGGGGACAAGGGGGTATTTGTGATTCAGACATCCCAACCGGCTCATCCGGTCTATTCGGTATTTGAAGATGCAAAAAGCTCAGCGGTATCGGATGATGCCTATAATAAACTGATAGATAATATGATGAATGAACGCTATCAGTTCGGCTATCCACCTTTCTCAAGGATTGTGAAGATTCTTTTCAAGGATGCTAACGAGCGCCGAATCGAAAAGATGTCGCGAGAATTTGCGGCGTATGTGATGCGGAAACTCGGGTTGAAGTCAGCCACGATTCTCCAGACAGCCTCATCTGCCGTTTCTGTGCTTGGTCCATACGCTCCTGTGGTTGACAGGCAGATGAACCAATATCTGAGAAATATCCGCATTTCTCTTAAGAAAGATGCGAAACTTGCGGAACGGAAGTCTGTCATTGCTTCGGCGGTGAGGACATTTGAATCCGAATACTCGTACGCAGGGCACATAGCCATAGACGTCGACCCAATATAATGGTGCTCTGCAGGAGTTTCAATCAGCGGATGCAAAACGTGGCGTAGGAATTGATATCTGCGGAACTGGGCGGCTCAAAATGAAAAGTTATCAACAGGTCCGCATTGGAACGAATTATTTTGTTAAATTTGTGGAACATAGAAATGATTTATAGATGGGAAAAGTCATTGCAATAGCGAATCAGAAAGGCGGTGTCGGCAAGACCACGACTGCAATCAATCTTGCGGCCTCTTTGGCTGTGCTTGAAAAGAAAGTGCTGGTCATTGACGCAGACCCGCAGGCCAATACGACGTCAGGATTGAATTTTTCGCCTGAGGACGACCGCAAAAGGACTTTGTATGAAGTCCTTATCGGTGAAATAGGCATACGTGACGCCTTGATTCAGACTGAGATAGCGAATCTCCAGATGGTTCCTTCCCACATCAATCTTGTCGGTGTGGAGATAGAGATGCTGGAGGCTGATGACCGTGAATCCATAATGAAAAAGGCGATTGCGCCCATCCGCAACGAATATGATTACATCATAATAGACTGCTCTCCGTCTCTCGGGCTCATTACCGTGAATTCTCTTACGGCGTCCGATTCTGTGATAATCCCGGTGCAGCCTGAGTTCTTCGCTTTGGAAGGATTGGGCAAGCTGCTTCAGACTATCAGGCTTGTGCAGAACGGGGTCAATCCTTCGCTGACTATAGAAGGATTCGTGGTCACGATGTTTGACGGACGTACAAAAGTGCATACCCAGGTGCTCGGGCAGTTGAGGGAGCATTTCAAGGATATGGTGTTCAACACGATAATACAGAGGAATATACGGCTCAGCGAAGCTCCTTCGCACGGCAAGCCGATAATATTGTATGACGTGATGAGCAACGGAACTTCCAATTATCTCAATCTTGCGAAGGAAGTTCTAGAGAAGAATGAAAATTAGGACGGAAGATGAGTAAACAACAAAGAGGTTTAGGCAAAGGACTGAGCGCGTTGCTGGGAGATGCCGGCAATTTGGATCAGCTCCGTAGCCCTGTAGGATATGTAAACAAAGAGATTGCGGGCTCCAGAGAGCCGCAGGATACGGCGGATGTATTGCGCGTGCCTGTGGATATGGTGGAGCCGAATCCGTTTCAGCCGAGAATGTCTTTTGATCAGGAGGCTCTTGAGGAACTGGCCGCATCGATCAAGACATTCGGACTCATACAGCCTATTACAGTAAGGAAGAAATCGGCCGGACGTTATCAGATAATCAGCGGTGAACGCAGATTCAAGGCCTGCAGGCTTGCAGGAATGGATATGATACCGGCATATATCCGAGATGCCAATGACCAGGGAATGCTGGAAATGGCCATCGTTGAGAATATCCAGAGAGAGAATCTTGACCCGATAGAGGTCGCTATGAGTTATCAGAGGCTTATCGAGGAATGTTGTCTGACACAAGAGCAGATGGCGGACCGCGTGGGCAAGAAGCGCGCTTCCGTGACAAACTATCTGAGGCTTCTCAGGTTGCCGGCGAAAGTGCAGCACGACCTTAAGGTCGGACTTCTGAGCGTGGGACACGCGAAAGTGCTGCTCGGAGTTGATGATCCTGCAGTGCAGGAGCAACTCTGCGATATGGTCATAAAGAACAGTTTGTCGGTACGTCAACTGGAAGACAAAGTCCATAGTCTGAATAAGAAAACCTCCGGCAAAGTTGCTGAGATTCAGGATTTTCCGGAAGAATATAACAGGGTTCTCGAGCATATCGGCAAGTTTTTTGACAAGAGCATAAGCCTGAAGAGAACAGAATCGGGCAAGGGCTCAATCACCATTCATTTCGATTCGGACGACGAAATCAAGAAGTTTCTCAAGGCTCTCGACGAGTCCAATATCTGACGTAGAACCGGATGTCAAGACAGTTATATCACATAGTTCTGGCCGTTGCAATTTGCATTCTGGGATTTTCTTTCAATGCCCAAGCTCAGTTCAAGGAGGAGGCTTTCACCCAGAATTACAACGAGGAAAACGATACGACAGCCAGGGATACTACCGATTCGGCCTTTACATTCAAGGAATTTTTCGGGGGAGTGCGGCATAAACGTGATTGCCGCATAGGTGTATTGTTTGCCGGCTCCACCGTGTTCGTCGGTTCTCAGCAGATGTACAACAAGCAGTATTGGAAATTGCCTGTCATCTATGGCGGAATGGCGGCGACCGCAAGTGCCGGAATCTATTTCAGACACAAATACAATGTTGACGGGGGAAATGAAAACCGCAATATCAGCAATATCTGTTTCATAGGTACAGGTTTGATTTATTGGGGCGCGTTGCTGGACGGCGTCGGAAACTACAAACGTGATGTTTATCCCCAGGCGGGTAAGGCTACATTGTATTCGGCTCTGTTGCCGGGACTCGGGCAGGCCTATAACGGGGAATATTGGAAGATTCCGATATATTACACCGGCCTGATGTGTTCGGCTCATTTCCTTGTTACGAACAATACCAACTATTTGAGATACAAGCGGATCTACAATCAGGCTACAGCGGAGAATTCGACTTATGACGGTCCCGTGTCCGCCTCTACGGCAAAATATTACAGGGATGTTTTCCGTAGATATAGGGATTATTCCGTGGTGGCTCTGATGGGATTTTACCTGCTTCAGATAATTGACGCAAACGTGTTCTCGTATATGCAGAATTTCGAGCTCGGGGATGACCTTTCGATGAGCGTTTCTCCGACTGTGATTTCTCCTGATATGGGATACGCGATGAATTCGGGAAGTTATGTCGGGGGCAGTTCGGCTTTCTCAGGCGCGGGCGGCAATGCTTTCGGCCTCAGCGTTGGATTCAGATTTTGAGACCGGTGATCCGGTTTGATATGATTTCAGGAGTTTGTCCGATGGCGGACTTCAGAAAATGGATTATTGAAAATGAACTTTTATAGGACGATATTGACTGCGGCGGTTGTAGCCGCAACTTCTTTGCTCGGTGCGCAGGTCTTGGATGCGCAGAACAGTAATTCTCTGAAAAATAAGTTTTTCCATAGCAAGAAACAGTCAAAGGCTGAATTGATTGAGGAAAATAAACGTATGCGTTCGATGCTCGATTCCCTTCTTCAGGAACTCGAGGCGTTGAAGGATACGGCTTATGTAGAGGAGGAATATGTTGACGGAAACAAGGCGTTTTCATTGCTAGACGGTATATCTCCTGAAACATACTCGCAGGAAGTGACTGACAGTCTGCTGAATATATGGTATCTGCACCGGCAGGCGAACAATACTCCGGTAGGGAACTACAATATGGATTCAGTGCGGTTCTCATCTGATGTGCCGGATAAGGTTTATCTTGAGCGACTTTCGAAAATCAATTCGTTCGTGACTCTGCCATACAATGAAACGGTAAGGAACTATATAATCCTTTATGCAGAGAAAATGCCGGCGAAAATGTCCAAGATGCTGGCTCTGGCAAGCTATTATTTCCCGATTTTCGAGGAAACGTTGACGAAATACGGAATGCCGGAAGAGTTAAAATATATGGCAGTGATAGAATCAGCGTTGAATCCTGTGGCAGTTTCAAGGGCCGGTGCGAAGGGAATGTGGCAGTTTATGTACACCACTGCCAAAAATTACGGGCTTGTGATAAATTCTTATGTGGACGAGCGTCTTGACCCTTTCAAGGCGGCGGATGCGGCTGCAAGATATATGTATGATTCGTATAAGATATTCGGGGACTGGAATCTGGCAATATCTTCATACAATTGCGGTGCAGGCAATGTGAACAAGGCTGTGCGCAGGTCCGGCGGATCAAAAGATTTCTGGTCTGTTTACGAGTATCTGCCGCGGGAGACAAGGGGATATGTACCTGCATTTGTCGGTGCTATGTATGCGTTCACGTACTACAAGGAGCACGGAATTGTCCCGGACAAAGTCCAGATGCCGGCGCATCTCGATACATTCCAGATTCACAGGATGCTGCATTTCCAGCAGGTGCACGAATTGACGGGAATATCAATGCAGGAATTGAGAGACCTCAATCCGCAATATGTCCACGATATCATTCCTGGCAATGACCGCGAGTATATCCTGAGGTTGCCGCTCAAGTATTCCGGCAAATTTATCGAGGTTGAGGACTCGGTATATACCTACAAGGCAAAGGAACTTTTCAATCCTACGACTTTGCAGAATATCGCATCTTCAAGCAACGGCAACCGCATAACTTACAAGGTCAAGAGCGGTGACTATCTCGGTCGCATTGCCTCGAAATATCACGTAACTGTCGCTCAGTTGAAGAAGTGGAATCATCTGCGCAACAATAATCTGCGCGTCGGACAAGTTCTGGTGATATATGGAAAGGGTGGCGGCCCGGTAAGCACATCGCCAAGTTCTTCATCCAAGACATCGGCGAATACGACGTCCCAAACAGGCTCTACGACCAAGACGACTGCGTCAGCTTCATCTTCGTCGTCTGGAAATACGGCTGCGGGGAAATCTGCTGAGGCAAGCAAATCTACTGCGGCATCGGGCAATTCGTCAGCGGGCAATACTTCGGGCTTGACTGCCACTGCTGCTGCGGGTGTGGATTCCGGCAATGATTCCGGTGCAAAGGCGCAGGACTATACAATATATGTAGTGAAGAAAGGCGATACCCTGTATAGCATCGCGAAGTCGTATCCTGGCGTAAGTGCCAATGATATAATGACATTCAATGGGATTTCGACCAATATCAATCCTGGTATGAAATTGAAAATACCGAAAAAGTAGAAAAAAGTGGTCGGAAAATTTGCATAGTCAAGAAAAATTCCTACCTTTGTAATCCCAAACGAAATAATGGTGCCATAGCTCAGTTGGTAGAGCAAAGGACTGAAAATCCTTGTGTCCCTAGTTCGATTCTCGGTGGCACCACAAAAAAGAGAAACTAAAAACTTTAGTTTCTCTTTTTTTGTGGTGCCTTCAGTCGCTGGAGCACTGGGGACCGGATTCCCCAGACCCCTTGGGTCGCGTTGCTCCGAATCGAGTTTATGCTTTTTGTTAGTCTCTTTTTTTTGTGGTGCCTTTCGGGGCTCCATAACCCCTGCAGGCTTACGCCTGCTGTCCCGAGGGACATCTCGCACGGGGACGTATTCCTTTAAGCCACTTCGTAGTCGCTCCGACGAGCATTGGGGACCTGTTTAGCATATATTTTGTCCGCTGAAACAGGATTTGCGTGGACAAAAGGGCCTAAAACACTATTTTGTCCGGCAGAACTGCAATCTGCCGGACAACACCTTCCCAACTTCCGGCAGGCTTTTTTTTACCCACAAGAGTTCGAAATCGTGTACACATCCGTCTAATGAGCACACGAAAACCAACAAACAACGATATAATAGACATTTTGATGGACAGCTCTATGGCTTTGCGAACTATTCCGATGCAAAAGTTCGCGTTCGTTTGGCATTGACGCGGTTGAAGTTTGGAGCGAATTTTTTCTGAGCGGAGAACTCAATCGCGTCAATGCGTCAATGCGTCAATGTCGATTTGGACAAGTCGGGCGACGAAGTGGACAACTTTCAGTCAACCGATTTTCTGCTGCAAAACTGCAGGCCGAGCATCGTGAAGGCGGCGTTGAGAATGAGAATCTCGTAGCTGAATTTGTATCCGCCGAACCATCTCTCGGAGTTGAGCTGCAGAATCAGGCATAATGCGGGAGCGATGACGCATACAAGCGGTACGCACCTGTCTCTGACCTGGCGTTTTGTCAAGATGCCGAACGCGAACATTCCCAGAATAGGCCCGTAAGTGTAACTCGCAAGCTTATATACCGCATCTATCGCGCTCGTATTGTTCAATAAGTTGAAAACGAGAATCGTCAGTCCCATACACAGCGCCATAATGATATGCACACGCTCTCGCGTCGATTTGACCGTATTCTCATCCTTCCCCTTAACTCCCAGGATATCAACTGTAAACGATGTGGTCAAAGCGGTAAGTGCAGACCCTCCGGCCGCATACGAACAAGACACAAGCCCCACTATGAACAGTATTCCTGTCGCAATCGGCAACATTCCGCTTGTCGCAACTGCAGGAAACAGCTGGTCTCCTGTCTCCGTTATGCCGGTCTTGTGGGCGAACATATATAGCAGTACGCCCAATACAAGGAAAAGGAAAATTACGGCTGTCTGGAGAATGGCGCTCGTGAGAATGTTCTTCTGCGAGTCTTTGGCGTTGCGGCAGGCCAGAGACCTCTGCATCATATCCTGGTCAAGTCCCGTCATAGCAATCAACGTGAACATTCCTCCGAAAAACTGTTTGAAGAAGTATTGAGGACTATTCGGATCGTCGAAGAAGAAAATTCTCGACATATTGTCGTTCGCAATTGCACTGCACATTGATCCGAAAGTGAATCCGAGCGCTTTGCTGATGAATATTGTACACAATATGATGGCCGTGAGCATACAGAAAGTCTTGAGAAAGTCTATCCAGATGACAGCCTTCACGCCGCCCCGGTAGGTGTATGCGAGCAGTACCAGTATAGTCACCAAGACATTTACTGCGAATGGAAGTCCGAGCGGGCCGAATACCAGCAGCTGCAACGATATGCAAACGAGATATAGCCTCACTGAAGCTCCCAGAATCTTGGAAATGAAAAAGAACCAGGCTCCTGTCTTATAGGATGATATGCCGAACCGGTTTTCAAGGTATCCGTATATCGACACCAGATTCATCCTGTAGAAAAGAGGTACGAGTACGAATGCTATAACTATCTGTCCTGCAATGAATCCAAGAGCCATCTGCATATATCCGAATCCTGAAACGGCGACCATTCCGGGTACGGAAACGAATGTGACACCTGACATCGCCGACCCTATCATCGCGAATGCCACTACCGGCCAGGGCTGTTTCCTGTTGCCGGAGAAGAATCCGGCGTTGTCGGAATGTCTTCCTGTGAACCCGGAAATCAGCAGAATCACTGCGAAGTATGCCAGAATTGTGAGAATGATTGCGGTCGGTGTCATAACTGTATTTTAGGGATGATGTGGAGATGCGTTTTATGCAGAATCTTCCGTTATATTTCTGTAATCTATAGTTGACGCCCTTGCCTTAAGGACTGTCGCTTACTGCGACTTTATTATTTATAGCCACTGTCTTTGTCTTCGTGAGGTTCATACCTGACCACGTCGGTCACGATAACCCTGTCTTCTTCGACTCTGAACTTGATGTCGCAACCCATAAACGGCATTCCGAATATCTTGTCGGAAGAATGAATGTATTGTGGTACAGGACGTTGTGATAGAATTTTAATCAATGCGGCTATAACGTTGCTTGCGGGACTAAGTATCCGCTTGTTGTCAACGCTTTCATTAATGCTGTCTTCCGGTCTGTCAGTCACTCTGACGGAATTTCCGTCTTTAGGATCTGCTATTTCAAGGAACTTGCGCCGTAGCTCATCGGAAAATTCCACCTCTGATTCGTTCCACCCGGTCGTGTCTGTGAATCCCGCGTGCGCATCAGGATGCGAGTCCGTGTAGGGAATATATGGCTTTATGTCGTATATCGGCGTGCCGTCCATCAGGTCAGCACCGCTGACGACAATCCCGTTGTTCTCAATCTTTACGATTCTGGCGGATGACAGACCCAGCCCGTTTGGCCTAAACGGAGATCTGGATGCGAAAACGCCTACACTCCTGTTGCCTCCGAGCCTGGGTGGACGCACTGTGAGACTCCATTTGCCGTCATTGCCGGAGAATCCCCACAGTATCCAGACATATTCGAAATCCTCCAGTCCGCGCAGGGCTTCTTCTCTGGCGAATTCAGGCAGGAATGATATTATTCCTTCGATTTCTTCGACAACTCCGCTCTGCCTCGGAATTCCGAATTTGGAGGGGAATGGTGACCTGAAAACGGCTACTGGCGTGATTTCTTTTACATTGTCCATCTCGTTGGGATATTAGGAACTATTTCAAAACGGCTAACTAAAAATTCAGTTCGAGTCCGATGTTCACTACGAAGCAGTTCGGGGATTTCTTGACCGTTCCGTCCGGCATATTCACATACCGGTGCGTCAGTCTCCAGAAGGTATCTACTCGCAAAAGCCTCAATATGTTGGTTATGCCGGCGCCCACTTCCACGTACGGTGTGTTGAGTGAACGCATACCTGCAGGGAACAGCATAGGGGCGTTGCAGGAATACTTGTTTCCGAGAATGCCGTTGTTCTTGTCCGACAGCGTTCCGTAAGCGGCTTTGAGTGTGAATATCTCCCTGAGCTGCAGCTTCTTGACATAAGGAATCTTGCCGAGGAAGAATCCTCCGAAATTATGCTCAAGCGTGAATGTAGTCCACGTGTCCGAAGCGAATTCATAGAATGCCATACAGGAGAATGAACTCTTGTCCAGAATGTATGTGCCGTTGCCCTCGTGCAGTTTGAGCATCGGGTAAGGTACTCTGCCTATGATTTTTCCGGCGGTGAACTGGATATCGGAAACGCCTACCGGCGGAATCCTGAGTTTGTAATCAACGTTGAGCTCTGTCCTGAAATAACTGTATTCATTATGTCCGATCCCTTTCAGAGAGCCAAGCAGGTCCAATGTGACAATTGGATATGCGGAATGAAGGTAACTTTTGTCGAAAGTGCCCCTGGATACGGTTTCGTCTTTGGAGAATCGCGCCACAAATCTGACCGCATTTGCGCCTACTGAATTGACGGATATGGTGTCCCGCAATGCCGGCATCCCCGGCGTATCCATCTTTGTGACACGAAGCATCGGGACAAATCTATTCGAGTATATCCTGTTGAATTCCAATGAAGTGCTGGTGTTCAGCCACGGCGTTATCTCCCACTCGAATTTAGTGAAATACTCATTTACCAGACTGCGCTTGGCACTGCCTTTCTTGCTGAGCAGGGAAGACATTATGTTTGACTCGTTGAAAGCCTTGTTGCCCTTTCCTAGCTGGATGATGTCGTGTTTTGCGCTGAATGTCAGCTTCCTTGTCGGCTGTTTGCTGAACATCCATTCAAACGTGGCTCCGCCCTTGAATTCCTTGTCCTTGAATCCATAAGCGAGGTATGTCCCGACTCTGAACTTCTTGCTCAACTCGGATGTGGTCCTTACGCCAAACTGGACTCTGTTGCCTTCGAGATTGTTGAAACTGTACAGCCTTGAATATGGTCCGAAGCCGATATATTTCGTCTCGAGATAGCCGAATAGGGCGGTGTTGACAATGTTGTAGATGGTGTTGTAGAGCGGAGCGTTCTTGATGGAATCTACCATTACATAGATGTTCTGCTCTTTCTCTGAGAGAGCGTAAGGACGGGCATTAGCCCACCATTCGTCATCGTGCAAGCCTGCATCCTTCGCCACCTGCACGACCGTATTGGTCTTCAGAACGTCATTCCTGACGTGATCGCCCACGACAGGATTCATATAATCTATCTGGCGGTTGCCGAGAAATGACATGAACTTGGACGAATCGTTCATCGTGACGGAGAAATCCACATACAGTTTGTCCTGCTTGTAGAACCATAGCGAGTCGCCGAGTCTCTGGTCAGTCCTGTCTATCATCATATCCCTGACCCAGTTGATGTTGGAGCCTTTCTTCAGCTTGGCGTGAATTTCGCGAAGTCCGAAGTCTTCTGCGTCGATGGACATCTCTCCGTCGAATGCCGGTGAGGATATCGTCTTTACCGGATGAAATCGTATTTTCCAAGTCTTTCTGCCGTCAACTTGAAGACTGTCAATTAGATAGTAATTATAGTAAACGTTTCCGTTGGACGAAAGCGGGGATGGAATCTCTATGTTGAAGGCGTTTATGAAATTGTTGTAGAAATTGGTTTTCAGGTGCATGCTTCCTGTGAACTGCGAAGCTGCATTGTCCTCATTCATCCCGGAAATCCTGGAAGCTTCGATGACTTCCTTGTTGACGGTCGGAGATGTGCTGTGATACCTCGTGGCGCGAGTCTCCGAGATCATAACCGGAAGATAGGACTGCCCGGATACGACGGACGTGTCCATATAGTCGAATATGAAGCCGAAATTTTTGCGTATCAGTTTGTTTTTCAGGTAGGTGGCGGCGTTGGAAAGGTCCAGTTCCATCTTCGTATAAGTGTCGCATATATAGCTTCCGCGCCTTTCCGGGTCATTCTTGACCTTGCAGGAATCTATCTGGGACAGAATCCATTTCATATAATGGTTGTCCGGCTTCACTACGGCCGCGTTCAGGGATGATGTCACGAGTCTGAGCCTGAAATCCACTTCGCTGAATGCTCCTCGGCTGATTTTTATGGCCTGCGTCTCATATCCGAGCAGGGCGGCGCAGAGAATGCTTGCGCTGGTGTCCCTGGTCTCCATAAGGTAGCATCCGTCCATATCCGTGGAAACGCCTATCGTAGTGCCTTCGAAATATATTGCGGCAAAAGGAATCGGCTCTCCGCTGGAGGCGTCGGTCACTCGGCCTTTTACTTTGGTCGTCTGGCCGGACATCTGGAATGCAGTGGCGAATGAGATTATTAGCCCCAATAGTAGTGCTACAATGTGTCTTTTGATAGACGACTGGCGATAGCAAGTGTTCGTTTCTTGGCAAGGAAGTGTTGAGAGGACTGTTTCTAGGGACGACTGTCGATAACGCGTCTCCCTTGCGGAATATGCGTTACCGGGAATCCGGCCGAGTCCCTCATATATGAACACTCTGAATTTCATTCAGTTTTTATTGCTACAAATCTCGCAAAGATAGCCATTTTGGCGAAATGGTGTTATCTTTGTCCGAACAAACAGATTAGATATGACCAATGTCGCCATTTTCGTCTCCGGAAGCGGGACCAACTGCGAAGCGATTATCAAGCATTTCGCGGATTCAAAGGATGTGAAAATCTCTCTTGTGCTCAGCAACCGAGCTGATGCTTATGCACTTGTACGTGCGCAAAATCTCGGCATTCCGACTGTTGTGGTCCCGAAGAAAGACTTCAATGACGAAGGCAAGGTGATGCCGTTGCTTAAAGAGTTCGGTATCAGTTTCATAGTTCTTGCTGGTTTTCTGCTTGTGGTTCCGGATTTTCTTATCGATGCTTTTCCGCGAAAAATGATAAATCTGCATCCGGCTCTGTTGCCTAAATTCGGCGGCATCGGGATGTACGGCCATCACGTGCACGAGGCTGTGAAGGCGGCGGGTGAGACCGAGACCGGTATGACGGTGCATTATGTCAGCAACAAAGTTGACGGTGGCGAAATCATCGCCCAGTTCGCCACGCCGATCTCTCCTGACGATACTCCGGACGACATCGCAGCAAAGGAACATATCCTGGAGATGGAGCATTTTGCCTTGGTAGTAGAAGACGTGATTAAAAATAGCGCTAAATAAATAGCGATATACTGAAAAAAATCATATTCTTTTTTAGTCAGCGATAAATTATTATTCGACTAATAGAACATTTTTGCCACTCGTGCCAAAATTAGGCAAGAGTGGCTTTTAATTGTACTATAATCGATATTTTCCGGATAGTTTGAGGAGAACCCACCTCCTGAGATGCAGAGGGCGTGGGGGGGGGGTGAACCTAAAGGCACTTTTTCAGATATTTTGCAGGATGTATTTTGAATAAATATAATTGCGAAATCGATTTATTAAATGTATATTTGTGGTGCTTTAGAAAATTAAGGAAAGGTAAATCCTCTTTTGAGGAAATTTTGAACTGATATAAATTAGGTATGTGGTCTAATATGAGGCGGCTTTATGTGGTCGTTGCTCTATTGGTATCGGCTCTGACTTCGGGATTCACTGCTATGGCGCAGGAATCTGCTGACGCGGATTCAGAGAAATATACACCAGCAAGATCGGTAGCACGCAAATTCGCTATCTATTACTGGCTCGACAGAGTCGATATCGATGAGCAATATCTTGACAATGAATGGCAGATCTCGCAAATCCGCAAGTATCTGCTCATTTCTCCAAAGATAGACAGCATCACTATCTGTTCATACGCATCTCCGGAAGGTGTGTACGAACGGAACGTTTGGCTTGCCCGCAGAAGAGCCGAGGCTGCACGCCGTTTCATAGTGAACAATATTCCGGAAGGCTCATCTCTCACAGGCGATAAAATCAAACTTCAGCCTGTGGCCGAGAACTGGGAAGGCCTCAAACAGGAAATCGAAGCCAATTACACTCTGCAAAACAAGGACAGAGTCCTCCGTATCCTCAATTCCAATGTCGGAAACGACACCAAGAAATGGCGCATCCGCAATCTGGACAACGGCTATACTTGGCATTACATCATCGTGAACCATATGCCAAGGTTGAGGCTTGCGACGTGGATCTGCGTCTGGGTAGATCCTGAAGTCCCTGTTCTGGAGGCGATGCGTCCGACAAGTCCTGCTGAGCCTATGGTGCTCGCGACTATTCCGCCTCAGTCCTTCGGTGATTATACTCCGGGTTCTCCGACATCGACTTCGCAGTCTTCCTCAAATCCAGCATACGAAAGGCAGATGATACTTGCCGGCAGAACCAATCTGCTCGTACCGGGTCTGAACGCGGGCGTTGAAGTGCCTATAGGACGTCACGTATCGATTGGCGCGGACTACTGGTATCCTTGGTGGCTCGCCAAGAACAATAAGTACTGCGGCGAGATGCTGGGTGCTTTCGTGGACGCAAAATACTGGTTTACAGGCCGTAATGGCAAGTATGCGTGGACTCGCGCAGACAAGCTCAAAGGCCACGCGCTGGGGGTCTATGCCGGTGCAGGCTATTATGACTATCAGAGACTTAAGAGCGGTTATCAGGGCGAGTATATAGACGTCGGAGTGGATTATACATTCGGACTTCCTGTCGGCAGAAGAGACCACAAGTGGATGCGTATGGAATTCAACATCGGCGTAGGCTACATCTGGACTCAGGCTCGTCACTATACTCCTACTTCAGATTATTCGGATCTGATCAAGGACCCGGGAATCAAGCAGAAGTATTATTCGTTCTTCGGCCCTACCAGGGCTGGGGTGTCATTCGTGCTGCCGATAATTGTCAAACATAAGGTCAGAGGAGGTGCGCGATGAAAAGATATTTTGCGATACTGATTGCCAGTATGGTGATTTTCGGGGCATCTTCTTGCAAGAGACGTCCGCTCAACAATGCGGATTACAATGTCAATGTCGTACTGAATATCGACAAGAATATAGTCAATTACCGCTATCCGGGCGACCCTGAGGCTATGCGTGTGGCATTCTTCAACCACAAGACCGGACGTCTTGTCGCTCACGCTTTCCTTCCGGCAACCGGAGGTCAGGTCAGTGTTCTGCCGGGCGAGAGCTACGACGTCGTAGCATATAACTTCGATACCCAGGTGACGTTGATCAAGGACGAAAACGACTTCAACAAGATTCTCGCGACGACCAATACGATTTCGGACTCGTTCAAGAGCAAACTGAAGAGCCGTGGAACCAAGAGCGTCACCAAAGAAGATGATGAGGTCATCGTGTACGACCCGGACCATCTTTACGTCGGACGACTGGAAAATGTCAATCTGCCGGCGCGTACTGTCGATTCGCCTGAGGTTACACTTACGATAGACTGCAAGACTGTGGTGCAGAGCTGGATTCTCGAGGTTGACAAAATCCAGGGCGCCGAATATGTGGGTTCCATATCTGCCGTGATTACGGGTCTGTCGAAATACAACAAGATTTCTTCGGGACAGAGGTCGAAGGATTTCGCCACGGTGTTCTTTGAGGTTGCGACTTTGGGCAGTGACGGTCAGCTGTTCACCAAGTTCAATACGTTCGGACAGAATCCGGAATCCCCTGAGAAGCAGATACTTTCGCTGGTGATAACGGATACGGGAGGTAAGACTTGGATTTTCAATGTGGACGTGTCGAATCAGTTCCCTGACAATGCGGAACAGATTATCCGAGTGAAAACCGACGAAATCGTGATTCCAGAACCGGAGAAGAAGGGCGGAGGCGGCATTGCTCCGGATGTGGACGAATGGAAGGATATCATATCTAAAATCGTGATATAGAGTAGATTAATCATTAACTATTTTTGTTTTATATTATGAAAAAATCGATTGCAATTGTACTTGGGCTTGCTTCATTGGCAGCTTGTACAAAGTCTTCTGTCTCTTACGAGCAGACGGATCAGATTTCTTTTGCGCCTATCGCCAGCGTCAACAAGACAAAGGCGGCAGTTTCTGGAACAACGTTCCCTACTGACAACCTGATGGGCGTGTATGCGTACTACAAGTCAGACGTTGCAGCAGGTCAGGCTGCCAGCAAGTTTGTGACACCAGACAGCTATCTCGCTCAGGCTACTTTTAAGAAGAACGGTAGCGTATGGGCAGGATGGGATTCAAAGACCAGTTCTCATAACCCATACTATTGGCCAAAAACCGGTTCTTTGATTTTTGCTGCGTATTCTCCTGAAACACCGGCGTTGACTCACTCATTCGCAGTAACCGACGGTAAAATTACAGACAAGTTTACTGCAACCGATTATGTTCAGTCTAGCGATTTGTCAAAGACTGTCGACTTGCTGTGGAGTCCTATTACAGCAAACTCTTACGATAAATCCAACGCTTCTTCAGGCGTCCCTATGACTTTCTATCACGCGATGTCTTGGGTGACAATAAAGGTTGTGGCTGCAAGTACTGAGTCAGAGAATAAGTTTGCAATCAAGTCTTTGGAACTCTTGAAAGTAGTAGGAAAAGGCAGTCTCGAGACTACAGGAAACACTGTCGCTTGGACTCCTTCAACAGTAGCTACCGACAAGAATACTTTGTCAGTGTATAGCGTTACTGATGCTACAAATGTAACGATGACTGAGACAACCCTTGAGACAGTAGAAAACGGAACCGTTGTAATTCCTCAGAAGCTTGACGATGTGCAGCTGAAAGTCACTTTCATCCAGGCAACCGGTAATACTGGAGCTTGGACAGCTGATCAGACTGTTACTGTTAACCTCAAAGACTGCAAGAGCGGTTCGACTGTCATCTCATCTTGGGATAACGCTAAACACTATATCTACACTTTGTCGTTCGGATATGATGTGGACGGTTCTGACGAAATCACTATCGCACCTACAATTCAGGATTGGACAGACGTGACCGTTGACAAGATTAGTGTTAAGTAAGCGTAAACAATAGCTAAATTTTTGATAGTATGAAACACTTTTCCAGAATACTCGTGCTGATGCTTTCGGCGGGACTTTTTTTCGGCTGTCTCGCTTCTACGAAGTATGACAAGAATACCGGTGATATCAGGTTACGTCCTGTCGTCGGCCTCGGCACGAGGGCTGGAGAAGATTTTGTACCTTTTCCAGAGGACCGCGAGTTCCGTCTATGGGCGGTTTCGCAGGAATCCGGAAATAAAATCTTGGACAATGTCCTTGTATCTTCGGCAGGCAGCAAAGGCTGGATTCCGGCAAGCAGTCCGAAGTGGCCTTATGGTCAGGCTTTGAAGTTCGCGGGATATTATCCGTCAAATCTGCAGATGTCTTGTGACTCAGACTGCAGAATGAAAATGTCTTCATACAGCGTGGAAGGCAGAGGAACGGACATTCTGATTTCTGAACCGGCGCGTTCCTACAATCAGAACGACAGCATTGTCGGACTTCCGTTCTATCACGCGCTTGCGAAGATCGATTTCAGAGTAAAACACGCCTTGAACAGCAATACCCGCGTCAGGGTGGAAAAAATCGAACTGGCCGGACTTTGTGTCAACGGCGGATTCAATTCATCTTCAGACCTCAAATGGAGCGTCTCCGGAGACAGGACCTCACTTAAGATATATGAGGCTGACGGAGAGGGGACTGAGGTGTATTCGGCTCCTATGTATATGGGTGGCAGCTGGTTTGTTCTGCCTCAGAACAGCAACGCATCCATAAAAGTTACCTTCGCTTTCAAGACAGGCGGGAGCGGATGGCTTAAAGGACAGGAAGTGTCCACGCCTGCAGTTATAAAGGAATGGTTGCCGGACAGGCACTATACCTATACGTTGACAATCCAGGAGCCGGGAGTTGACGACTCCTCCGACGTGTCGTTCGTATTGAAATACACCACTGGTATCAGCAGTTGGGATGAACAACTATCTGAATAGACAAGGTGATGAAAACTGATATAAACATATTTATTCTGGCAATTTGCTGTCTGGCAGTGTCCTGCACGAGTTCCCGTGTGGTGCCTGATGACGTGCCGCAGACTTTGGGCGATGAGATATTGTTCTCCGCCAGACAGTCCGCGTCCGGCACGAAGTCGATGCTTGACAAGGACGGCTTTGTGACCAAAGGAAATTGTCTGAAAATATATGATGCATATACTCCTACAACCTGGAGCAATGCGGATTTCTATATAAAGGATGCTTTTGCGGTCAGCAACGGCGACAACGGAATCTGGCCTTTCCGGGCAAATGAGTCGGTGTCTTCTGCTCAGGAGCATTATTATTGGACCAAGACCGGCAAACACCGTTTCTACAGCGTGCTGAACAACGATGTCGTGAGCGGAATCGCCACACCTTCCGACTGGAAATTCAATGATGATTGCAAGGTATTCAGTGTACCTTCTTCGGGTACATATACGCTTAGCCTCGACGCCCCGCAGTATGATTTTCTTTATTCCAATATCGTGGAACGCGATCTTGACAATGGCGGGGACAAATCTTCGGTCGGTCTGGAATTTAGTCACCTGTTTTCCGCTTACGCGTTCACGCTTCTCAATGACAGCCCGGAAGAATTCAAGATAACAGATATAAAACTCAAGGCGGACAATGTCGGCGGCGCAAAGGTGGATTACAGTTCCGCTTGGCAGGATATCGTTTTTGACGGCTCGAAGGCTTCTCCGGCAGTGACATATTCTTCGCTGTCGATGTCTCCGGCAACCGGAATCCAGGGCGTGGCTACTGAAACATCGCCTGTAACGATAGCGTCAGAGGGTATGATAAATCTGTTCGTGAATAAGTCATATGATTCTGATTCTGAGGTTATTCCTGATAATTACAGGCTTATCTGGCCTCAAGGCTTGACTGGCAAGACGTTGGAGATTAAGTATGAATATGAGGAGACGACCGTGGAAAAAGTGGAATGCTATGTGTATTCATCAAGTGGAGGGTCTTATCGCGTTACTTTCACAACTTCAGGAAGCGGCTCCAAAGATTATGTGCGAGTCAGGTCTGGAATGACGACCTATTATAAATGGGCAGGCCAAGGAAAAGGAACTTACGCCGTTGAATCAGCCTCTCCTTCAGGAAGCAATAGATATTATAACAAAACAACTGTAGAAGATTACAAAACAGTAACCAAGACAAAGACCGTGACTGTGAAACTCTCTAACATTACGCAAGGTGCTGAGTGGGTCGCAGGAAACCGATACCTCTACGCTCTTACATACAGCAATAATCAGATTGGGCTGAAAGTGACCGTGATGCAGTGGGAAACAGACAAGGGCGGAGAAGCGGTATTTGAATAATAGGAAGAATATTATGCCGGGGATGAAAATTCTGGAAAGTATGAAATTGAATATGAGACATATAGCATACGCATTTGCGATGATATTGACATTCGTGTCAGGTTCTTCCTGTATGAAGGAAGGTGCGGGTGCGGATACTCCGAAAGAAGGTGAACGGGCGTTCCTGTCGCTTAAAGCGTTGGCAGGCAATCTTGACAAAGTCATTGTCAAAAGCTGGGAGCCGAACGAGGAAAACGAGCGCTTTGTAAATAACTTGCGTGTGTATGTCTTTTCGGAGGACGGAAGTCTTGTGGGCTATAAATATTTTTCAAAAGACGATTTGTCGTTTGAAGCGGACCTCAATTCCGACAAGGGCTATGATTATTCTTCAGATTTGACCGGTATCCCTGTCACGACGGGAAGAGTATTCATATATGGCATCGCGAATGCTGTGACTACGCAGTATTATGTTGAAGATGAGAAGATTCTGAATGGCGATGCTTCTCTTACCCAGGAAGAATTCCTGCAGGCTGCCTGCACGCGGCAGAAAGCCTCATACAATCCCCAGGACAATACGTTCGTGATGTCCGGCGCAGTCAATGACGGCAATGCTGTCACAGTTCAGCGTACCACAGGAACCAAAGCAGAGATTGTTTCTCCGACAGATGACGACAGCAAGCGTCTGAAACTCTATAAGGTCATTTCCAAAAATACTTTTACCATAGGGACTGCTTCAGGAATTACTTTTGACCCTGATTACGTGGAGATTCATAATGTTCCCCAGAAGTTTGGACTGGCAAAAAACTCCACTGCGTCAGCTTCCGATTTCGAGAACTTTGACCGCATAGTCGTGGACGAGAGTACTTTTACTTTCTATCTTCCCGAAAATCTTCAGACAGCATCGGGAACTGTGTCGTCATTCAATGACAGGGAGAAGAATTCTTATGATTCTGATGACAATAAATCATTTGTCAATGCTCCGGCGAATGCGACTTATATCGTGATTCACGGACGCTACTCTGCCGATAATTATACAGGTAATCTTTCTTATACGATTCATCTCGGTGATTTCTCTAAGGGTAGGTGGTCTGATTTCTCCGTTGTCAGGAATTGCCATTATGGTTATACTCTGACTATCAATGGCGTAAATAATTTCATCGCCGAGTCAAAGAAGGATGACAATGCAGATGATCCTGGGTCCGAAGGGCTTGTCATCAATTCGAAAGAAACAGATGTGCTGGAGGTTGATTGCCATTATGAAGCGAGGGTGCTTTCTTTTGAAATGGCGGAGCTACATAAACTGGTCGTAGATGACGGATTCGGATATATCCTCAAGATACATACCCCATTCTGCGAAACAGTCAGGATGTTGATTGACGGTGACGGCAATATATACGATGCTGCGGAGTATAAAACCAGCAAGTCCGACGGCAATTCGCCTGAAGTTCTTACGACTGTCGGAACTGACGGCTTGCCGGTGGATGCGAGCAAGATTTTGGTAAGCGGTGAGGCTGATTACAGTTGGGTTCATTTTGTCAAGAATACCTCAAATTACGAATATGTATGCTCTTATCCGGGCTCGACATCTTCAAAATTGATGACCGTATTCCAACTGCTGCAGGCTATGTTCAAGGCCGGGAAAAATAATGATACGTCTTTCTTCAACAATAGTGGGAAGGCATATTTTACCTGTTTCATTGACGAAAATTATTACGCGGACAAGAATTGGACTGAATACGTTAATCAGAGCGAGGACAGGAAAGTTTATTTCGCCAACGGATTCTATACAAGTGAAGATAAACGCAGTTCTTATGCTGAAGTGAAATATCTGATTGCCCAGAAATCAATCTGGACTTTCTATGAAAATGATGCGACTCTGTGCCCTTATGGTACCGAGAGTGTGTCGGAAGAAGAAAAGGCAGGAAAAACTGTTTCTGCCGGCGAAAATTCATCGCCGCTAGACTGGAACGGAAGAGCCTCTGCGTTAAGTAATAATCCGGCTGGTACAAAATATAGCAGTTATACCGCTACCAAGATAGAAGGAAAACAGAGTTTATATCTATCATCTGCTTATGAGGCCTGTATGAGCCGTAATCGTGATGAAGATGGTGACGGTTATGTCGATGCGGATGAGGTTAAGTGGTATCTAGCCAGTGTGGACCAATACAGAGGTCTGTGGATAGGGGAGAAGGTGTTGCCTACCGATATCAAGCTTTTCCAGCCAACTCAAGAGAATTGGGCGGCTCTCAAGGTTGCGTATGATAAATCAAGTGATGCAGGTTTGTATCCTTGGCATTATTTCACAGCCTCATCTCAAAATACTTTTTGGGCAGAAGAGGGATGCTCCACTGGTTCTAATAGTTCGGCACAAAAAGTCAGGTGTGTACGTACTTTGGAATCTATTGGAAAAGGGCTGAAGGATGCGGATGCTTTCTATACGACAAGTACGAACAGTGATAATACTACTGACATTACATTGAGAATTTCTGATGATGTCAAACGTGGGTATCAGAACGGTCCGATGTCACCAAGTTATGAGAGAGGCGAAGCAACTATGAATGATGTCTATACGAAATTCAGAGTGGCAGCATCGAATTTGTCTCGTGCATATACGAGAAGTTCCATAATCAACTCCAGCAACGGAGGAGCATTCATCAAATCTTCTGCAGATGTATGCAATACAAATTCATCATACGGCGGTGCTTGGCGAGTTCCTAATCAGAAAGAGATTTCCGTGATGTACCTTGCAGGTGTTCGTCCTGGGACTATATGGAGCAACACTTCATTTACAGGTATGAATACCGGGTATTACAAGAATGGACAAGATAATGCAATAGGATTCACGCTGAATTCTGCTGGTAGGATGTCGATTGCTGAGAGTGGTAGCATCTATGTCCGCTGCGTGATGGATGTAAAGGTTGATTGACAAGAAAGATCGTTTACCAACGATTATTATATACTATTTTTGTGGGACCCGCTTCCGAAGTGATTCGCAGGCGGGTTTTTTATGGAACTGTCAGAAAAATGATTTAACTTTGTGCAATATGGGAAAGAGAATGTAATATGCGCTATCCGATTGGTATACAGGATTTTGAAAAAATTCGCAGAGATGGTTACGTCTATGCGGACAAGACAGACTTGGTGTTCAAGATAGCACAGAGCGGTGGCTACTACTTCCTTAGCCGGCCTCGCCGTTTCGGGAAAAGCCTGCTGGTGTCCACTTTGGAGGCCTACTTTTGCGGTAGGAAAGAACTCTTTGGCTCTCTGGCAATTTCCGATTTGGAAAAAGACTGGATTCAATATCCTGTGTTGCGCTTTGACTTGAGCGGAAAGGAATATAAAAATAGTTCTGATCTCACGGAAACACTTTATCAGCATCTCGCGAAATACGAGGCGCTATACGGCGTCACCCCGAGGTTTGAATCTCCGGAATCCCGGTTCAAAGATGTTATTGATGCTGCACTTGACAGGTCAGGTAACCCAGTCGTGATTCTTGTCGATGAATATGACAAACCTATAGTTGACAATCTGGGGAATGACAAACTAGCTGACACATTCCGCAAACAACTTCAAGGCTTCTATAGTGTGATGAAAGCTAAGGATGCCTATATTAAGTTCGGTTTTCTCACAGGAGTGACCAAAATCGGCAAGCTAAGCGTTTTCTCCGGACTCAATAACCTCAAGGATATCTCGATGGATGCCCGCTATGCGGATATTTGCGGCATCTCCGAGAAAGACCTCAGTAAATATTTTACAGAGAGTATAAAGGAACTGGCCGAAGCTAACAGACTCTCAGAGGCCAAATGTTATGAGAAGTTGGCTCAAATGTACGATGGCTACCATTTCTGCGAGGATTCGGCCGGAATATACAACCCGTTCAGCCTGCTCAATACATTTGATTCCTTGAAGTTCAGGCAATACTGGATAGAGACAGGAACTCCCTCCTTTCTGGTCGAAGTTATGAAGCGGACGGATTATGACGTGACAGGTATCGCCTCTGAGGAGGCGGATTCCACTCTGTTGACAGAGATTGACACAGTGTTTCACAATCCAGTGCCTCTGCTGTATCAAAGCGGTTATCTCACCATTAAATCCTACGATGAGACCACGGGTATATATACCCTTGGTTTTCCCAATCTTGAAGTGAAGAACGGCTTCTTGTCTTTTCTTCTGAATTACTACACTACAGCCAGAGGTTCCGGCAGTCTTCTCATCCGTCAGATGAGCGGAGATCTTATAAACGGCCGTCCGAAAGACTTTATGAAACGGATGGAAGCTTTTTTCGCCAGGCAGAGCTATCAGATTCAGGGCGATGCTGAGAAGGACTTCCATTATGCGATGAGCATCATCCTCCAACTGTTGGGAGAAAATGTCACCGTGCATACGGAGAACGCGACATCGGAAGGAAGGATAGACTTGCTCGTCGAGACATCTCAGTTTATCTATATTATTGAAATCAAAATAAACGATACGGCCGAGTCGGCGTTGAGGCAAATAGAAACTAAAGGTTACGCCCGCAAATTCGTCGATGACGCCCGTCAAGTCTTCAAAATAGGTATCCGCTTCTCTACCGACTCCCGTTGTGTAGATTCTTGGAAAATTGCTGATTAATTCACGCTTTATGCAAATTGAAGTTGCTATTAAAATTGTGGTCGGTATCGTCAATCGTTTTAATGTGTATAAAGGG
>CAVKAQ010000023.1:0-3191 GCA_963654225.1 Butyricicoccaceae bacterium
GGCCGCGAGTGTCGTGTATATGGACGACCCTGAATATATGGAGCAGAACATTGAATTGGCAAACTTGTCTCCAAGGAAAATTCTTGAAGGGGCAACGCCTCGCCTCATTGACGAGTGGCAACTCGCTCCCCAGTTGTGGGATGCTGCCAGATTCGAGGTCGACCATCGGGATGATGCGGGACAGTTTATTTTTACCGGTTCTGCAGTTCCGGCTGACACTGACCGGATTCACCACTCCGGTACGGGCAGATTCGCATGGCTCACGATGAGAACTATGAGCCTTTTCGAGTCCGGCGAGTCTTCCGGTGAAGTAAGTCTGAAAGACATGTTCCTCAATCCGGATTCTGAAATCTTCGGTACAAATACTCTGGACATCGACGCCATCTCCTGGCTGATCTGCCGAGGGGGATGGCCGCGTGCCGCCACCATAGACAAAGAAGTGGCATTGGATATGGCATACCGATATTATGAGGCAGTCGTAAACAATGACATTTCCCGCGTGGACAATGTCCGGCGAGATACAGAACGCACGAAAAGGATTCTGCGCTCTCTGGCGAGAAACCAGTGCGCACAAGTATCCGTCAATACGATTTGCGCTGATATTGAGGGCAATGACTCGATTTCCGACAACCGCATCACCGTCAACTCCTATATTGAGGCTATGAAAAAGATGTTCGTGCTGGAAAATTCTCCGGCCTGGAATCCGAACTTGCGCAGCAAGACGGCCATAAGGAGTTCCGAGACACTCTATTTCTCGGATTCTTCCATCGGTGTCGCCGCTTTGGGAGTCTGTCCCAATGACCTGATAAACGACCTCAATACAATGGGGCTGTTTTTTGAATCTATGTGTGTCAGGGATTTACGGGTATATGCCGATGCGTTGGACGGTATGGTATATCACTACCGCGACAGCAATGGTCTGGAGTGTGACGCTGTCCTGCATTTGCGTGACGGAAATTACGGATTGATTGAGATAAAGCTAGGCGGGGAGAAAAATATTGAAGACGCCGCAAAAAATCTGAAACTCTTGTCCTCCAAAATTGATATAGCAAAGACTAAGGCACCGTCTTTCCTTATGGTGCTCACGGGCACGTCGAAATATGCCATACGCCGTAAAGACGGTGTATATGTCGTTCCTGTTGGATGTCTGAAAGACTGACTGTGACTTCTCAACAAGGCGCGGAGCTTTGCCGAGACAACATTATTGGTTAATTTTGCATCTATTACCTCGGCGCTTTTGAAAGAGAGTCGCTTTTGGAGTCCGGAAGATTACAGCGTAGATGTCCAGAAGTCGGAGAAAAACGGCAATAGCATATCGGGGAATACTTTACACGGTCCTCATACCTTATAGCACCAGAAGTGTAGAATATCACCTGAATCTGCAGTCTGAAGGGGATGTCGTCCCAAAGGAGCAGGGCGCTATCCCGTCACGGAAGCGACACAAGTATGAATTAAAAAGTAAAAACGAGATGAAACGCATTATGAAATCAGCATTATACGTAGCGGCAGCGGCCTTGACATTCTTATTTGCAGGTTGCAACGACAATTCTGGATACAGACGTCCGGACAGCAATCCTGACCAGCCGGATGACACTTTCACATTCCAAATCAACCCGGATTGGACCATCTCGCATAGCCAATCGGTCGTCACCGATGACTACGGATTCCAGTCAGATATAGACATCATCCACGTCGCAAGCTTAGACCAGGAATACTATTGGTTGGACGTAATAATGGAGAACAACCTGGAGAGCTGGTATAACGGCAACATCATCGAGTATATAAAAGATGAGCCTAATTATTATTCAAGCGATTCATACAGAGGATCGACCGATATCGAATTCGACAGAATGAGATCAGGGAAATGGGTAGCGGTGGCAATCGGCGTAACTGCAAGCGGTGACCTAACAGGAGATTATGCCTATCTGAAATTCACAATTGCAGAAGACGAGGCTGAGCCCGATTTCACCAAATGGCTTGGAGACTGGACAATAACCGGGGCTAGCAGCAAAGAAGCCGGCAAAGACATCTCTTACAACCTTCATATCACATCATCAGACAACAACTATCTTGTCAACGTAACGGGATGGGAAGCCGGAAAGTCAGATCCTGACGATACTGACATGTCGGACTATATGCTGGAGGTGCAGTATGACAGGTTTACCAAGACACTGCTGTTCAAGTCTTTATATTTAGAGACCGAGAGCATTGACAATAAGGATTACGACCTGTGTTTCTACGGCAATTTCATCTATGACGGTTCTATGGGATACACCGACCTGAAGAAAGATGAACAATATACTGTAACGGACGACATCATCATTGCGGAGAGCAGCAAACTTTCTGATGACGGAAACAAGGCCACGGTCGACGGATTGAATTTCAATCTGAACCACGACAACAAGATCTACAATACCAAGCTCATCTCGATGCAGTATTTCGATCTGCCGTTGGACACCAAGGATGATAAGCTCTACAGCAAGCACAATTCCATCCCGGTATTCCCGCTGACGATGACCAGAGCCGAGGCAGGTTCTTCTGTTTCTCCGGCATCTACATCTCCAGCCAAAATGCTTAAAATCAAGACTTCACGTCACGAATCTAACACCGGCCGAGTTTCCACCGCCTCAAGCATAAGAGTAGCACGATAGCAGCGTGGCGGATTCCCACCCTGTGATTTTGAGCGGAGAACGCCACCTCTTTTTGATAAGCCGGATAGAATAGCAGCGCGACATGCCGCTTTATAGTCAGCAAGTTCTTTGCGGATTATCACAGGAGACCTTCAGCCCGTGAGGAAGAGTTCTCAGTTCCTTGTAAGGTATGACAGCATAGAACTCTCCATCAGCACCGACTCCTATTTCGTATGGGTCATAATAGACAATCATACCTTCCTGAAGCAAGGCGCAGCCGGACATAGAATCCACCAGAAAGTCTGGGACTTCTGAGTTATCGTCCATATGCCGAAGGGCGGTATAATAATCTTCCCAATTATGCAAATGCCTGAGCACCATAGCATACAGCTTCGGATAATCTTTGGTGCTCACTATATCCGAGAGTTTCAGCGTTTTTCCTGTCTTCTTGTCCACACTGTACCAGTCGTGAACATACGGACATCCGCAACTCATCATATCATACCAAGTTGACTTGAAGAATGTGCAGAAGGAGTCGGTCTGGAAGATGTCAGTAATGAG